>JAITGD010000076.1 GCA_031280885.1 Prevotellaceae bacterium
AAAATATTGATAATATGTTTTTTAATAAAAATGCAGCGCTAAAAAAAGAGTTCCAGAACCTGTTTGCTTCTTTGTTTGACCATGCAGAAAATTACGAAAAAATTGCTGAAGTTTTAAGCTCAAATCGCAATGGTTTAAGTCGCAAAGAAATTCTTGATAAAGCAAAAATGAAAAGCGGCAATAAAATCACAACCATTCTCAATAACCTTGAATACAGCGGTTTTATTCGCGCATATTCTCAACCGACAAAAAAAACGGAGATTATTTACCAACTTCTCGACTCATTTACACTGTTTTATTATTCTTTTCTGCACAAAAACAATTTCCGAGATGAAAAATTTTGGACAAATACCATAAATACCCCTCAACATAACACTTGGGCGGGCTTGTCGTTTGAAATCATTTGTTTGCTGCATGTTAAGGAAATAAAGAAAAAACTTGAAATTTTGGGCGTTCAATCGTCCGAATACGCTTGGTGCAGCAATAATTCCGAACATAATGTGCAAATAGATTTACTTTTAGACCGCGCCGATAACATTATCAATATCTGCGAAATAAAATACTCAAAACTTTCATACTCAATTACAAAAGACTATGAAGAAAAATTGCGGGAGAAAATTGAGATTTTCCGACAGGAAACTTCGCCCCGCAAAGCAATACACTTGCTGATGCTCACAACTTTTGGCATAAAACAGAACAAATATTCAGGCATAGTACAAAGCGAAATATGCCTCGACGACTTGTTTGCCGAAACCGATTAATAGTTGCCAAACTCGACAAAAATATGCGAGTTTGGCAACGAATAAAAAATACCTTGAGTTAAAAAGATTGTCAATAGCGAGTTACAGCTCCAACAAAGTTTTCGAATACAATACCCCGAAGCTCGTTCAGATTGATCTTTCGCAAGCTCGCTGCTTCGCTATATATTTCATAAATAGAGCAGTCGGCTTCGTCGGTTTCGAGAAAAAATCTATCTGCAGCCACATTCGCAAATGTTTCTCTGGTAGCTTGGTGATTCAGAATCGATTTTCCAAAGCTAAGATATCCGCCGGCTTTCAGTATCTGGCGGGCAGTTTCGGCTTTGCCTGTAAATCCGTGAAATATAAACGGATTGCTGAATCCGGTTTTTTTCAACGAATTTAATATCTCCGTCAAAGACCTGACATTATGAATAATCACAGGCAAATTTGCCTCATCAGCAAGCATAAGTTGTTGTTCAAAAACCTTTTGCTGAAGTTCTACGGATGCAGAAATACGTTTATCAATTCCGGCCTCGCCCAGCGCGACGCAGTGCGGCGAATTTACAATTTCGCGCAGCATTTCAAAGGCTTTATCCAAGGAAATCTCTACTATATCCACAGGATGCAAACCGCAGCTAAACAGTGTTTTGATAGGATTTTCCCAAATCCGAAGATTCATTATCGACAGCACATCGCTTTCCGACGGTTTATGAGTGTGGAAGTCTATATATTTAGCTTGCATTTCGCAAAGTTATTCTGTGTAAGCGCAATAAAAAATCATCCGCAAAGGTAGGTGTTTTTAATGATTAATGATTAATGATTAATGATTAATGATTAATGATTAATGATTAATGATTAATGATTAATGATTAATTGGCTACGCAGTCAAGCAGAAGACAGAAAGCGTGTTCCATGCTGCTTTCTGCTTTCTGCTTTCTGCCTTCTGCTTTCTGCTTTCTGCTTTCTGCCTTCTGCTTTCTGCCTTCTGCTTTCTGCTTTCTGCTTTCTGCCTTCTGCTTTCTGCTTTCTGCTTTCTGCCTTCTGCTTTCTGCTTTCTGCCTTCTGCTTTCTGCTTTCTGCTTTCTGCCTTCTGCTTTCTGCTTTCTGCTTTCTGCTTTCTGCTTTCTGCTTTCTGCCTTCTGCCTTTTTGCAATCCTGGTTCAAGAATTAGAATTTTTTTCCTGCTGATAATTAATGATTTCGCATCTTTATTGCAAAAAAGTATGCGAAAAGTGAAACAAAAATGAACTCCATACGTAAAAGGAACGTTTTTAATGATTATTAATTTTTAAAAAAGTATTAAATATCAGTATTATGAAGTTGTCGCAATTTGACTTTAAGTTACCTCCCGATCTCATTGCCAAATATCCCGTGAAGAACCGAGACGAGTCGAGAATGATGGTAATCCATCGAAAATCGAACAGTATCGAGCATGTAATGTTCAAGAATGTAATGGATTACTTCGACGAAGACGATGTGATGGTGTTCAACAACACCAAAGTATTTCCCGCCCGTTTGTATGGCAACAAGGAGAAAACAGGAGCCGAAATCGAAGTCTTTCTGCTTCGGGAACTTAATCGAGAACAGCGCCTGTGGGACGTCTTAGTGGATCCTGCCCGTAAAATAAGAATCGGCAATAAACTATATTTTGGAAACGACGACTTGCTGGTTGCCGAAGTTATTGATAATACGACTTCTCGAGGACGAACTCTGCGCTTTTTATTCGACGGAACTTACGAAGAATTTAAAACCACTCTGTTCAAATTTGGCGAAATGCCGCTGCCTCGCTGGGTGCGTAAAAAAGTTGAAACTATTGACGATGAACGTTATCAAACCATCTACGCCAAACATGAAGGAGCTGTAGCCGCACCTACCGCAGGTTTACATTTCAGTAGAGAGCTGTTGAAGCGTCTTGAAATCAAAGGCATAAAACTTGCCGAAGTTACTCTGCACATGGGGCTGGGAAGTTTTAGAAATATCGACGTGGAAGATCTTAGTAAACACAAAATGGACTCGGAACAGATTTTTATCCCCGACGACACTGAAATACTTGTCAATAACGCTAAAGATCAAGGTAAAAAAGTTTGCGCTGTGGGAACCACTGTTTTGCGAACTCTGGAAACATCATACACCACTCAGGGCTATCTGAAAGCCTTTGACGGATGGACAAATAAGTTCATCTTTCCGCCCTACTCATGCGTAGTGCCCGACGCGCTGATAAGCAATTTTCATCCGCCTTTTTCTACTTTGCTGATGATGGCCACCTCTTTTGGCGGTTACAACAAGGTGATGAAAGCCTATGAAACAGCAATCAAAGAAAAATATCGCTTTGGAGTTTACGGCGATGCAATGTTAATAATTGATTAGTGTAAAATCTTGATAAAGAAATACTATTTCGCATCCGACGTTCATCTGGGATTGCCGCCTTCCGACAAGGCAATCGAGCGCGAAAAACGTTTTGTCAGATGGCTCGATTCCATTAAATCCAATGCTGAGGGAATCTTTCTCGTAGGCGACGTTTTCGACTTTTGGTTCGAGTATAAAAAGGTGGTTCCGAGAGGTTTTGTCCGTACTTTGGGAAAAATTGCCGAAATTACCGACAGCGGAGTGCCTGTACACTTCTTTGCTGGTAATCACGACCTTTGGGTTTCGGATTATTTGCAGTCCGAAACAGGAGTAAACTTTCACTCCGAAAGCTACGAAACTACTTTATACGAAAAGAAATTTTTCATCGCTCACGGCGACACGCTCGACCCCTCCGACAAGGGCTATATGTTCATGCACAGCATATTCACAAATCCATTTCTTCGCAAAATGTATGCCTCCTTACATCCGTCCATCGGTGTTGGATTTGCTCACACTTGGGCGCACAGGCGACACAAACAAAATCGTCCTGCCGGAATATTTCGTGGCAGAGACGATAGTCTGTATAAATTCGCCCTCAAAAAGTTAGATACGGAAAAGATAGACTTTTTTGTCTTCGGACATCGCCACGCGCCAGCTACAATCAAAATAAAAAGAGCAATATGCAACGTGCTTCCCGACTGGATTGCGCGACCGGGAGGATACATGGCTTTTGACGGCGAAAACACAGAAATGGTTCTGTTTCCTCCCAATTGCTGATTATTTTATAACTTGCCCCTGTTTTTTAAATGAATAGAATGGAATCTTTTTTAAGCGATAGAGTTTGTAATGAAGGTATTACCTTCGACGATGTCTTATTAGTGCCGGCTTATTCGGAGGTTTTACCTCGCGAAGTGCAAATCGAAACAGCCTTTTCGAGAAGTATAAAACTAAACACACCGATAATTTCGGCCGCTATGGACACCGTTACCGAATCGCGACTTGCCATTGCAATAGCCAGAGAAGGCGGTATCGGTGTGATTCATAAAAATATGACCATTACCGAACAAGCCGATCAAGTTCGCAAAGTAAAACGTGCCGAAAACGGAATGATTTACGAACCAATTACTATCCACGAAGACGCTACGGTGGAAGACGCTCTGAATCTGATGCGTGAATTTAAAATCGGCGGTATTCCGGTAGTCGATGCCGAAAAAAAACTCATCGGAATAGTAACAAATCGCGATTTGCGCTTTCAGGAAGACGGAAAAACCCCTGTGGCAAAGGTGATGACACGCGAAAACCTAATTACCACAGGCAAAGATACCGACCTTCAACAAGCCGCCGGAATACTTCAAAAATATAAAATCGAAAAACTTCCGGTGGTCGATGAAAATAATATCCTCTTAGGACTGCTGACATACAAAGACATCACAAAAATAAAAGATAATCCCACTGCCAGCAAAGACAAAAAAGGCCGGCTGCAAGTAGCTGCCGGAGTTGGAGTTACCTCCGATACTTTTCTGCGGATAGAAATGCTTGTCGCCGCAGGAGTGGACGCCATAGTAATCGATACCGCTCACGGACATAGCGCCGGAGTTATCAAGCTCTTAGCCGAAGTAAAACGAATTTATCCCGAGGTCCAAATACTTGCCGGAAACATCGCCACTGCCGATGCTGCAAAAGCTCTGCTCAAGGCCGGAGCCGACGGAATAAAAGTAGGCATCGGACCTGGCTCAATCTGCACAACTAGAGTGATTGCCGGAGTAGGAATGCCGCAACTTTCGGCCATCTACGAAGTTGCTCAAGCGCTGAAAGGCTCTGGCGTTCCGCTGATTGCCGACGGAGGTATCCGCTATTCGGGCGACATTGTTAAAGCAATAGCCGCTGGCGCCGACACAGTTATGGTCGGCTCGCTTTTTGCCGGAGTCGAAGAATCGCCCAGCGATACAATAATCTTAAACGGACGTAAATTCAAATCATACAGAGGAATGGGTTCCTTAGAAGCCATGCAAAAAGGCTCTAAAGACAGATATTTTCAGGATGTGGAAGACGACGTCAAAAAATTTGTCCCCGAAGGAATTGTTGCACAAGTTCCGTACAAAGGAACTCTTGCCGAAGTTTTCTATCAACTGATTGGCGGTCTGCGCGCTGGAATGGGTTACTGCGGAGCTGCTGATATAAACGCGCTGAAAAAAGCCGAATTTGTGAAAATAACCTCAGCTGGCATGGTCGAAAGTCATCCGCACGACGTGGCTATAACCAGCGAAGCTCCAAATTATAGCAGATAAATCACTGTACATGAGTCAGAAAAACATCATCAAGCCCGTTTATGCCTTATCAGTCGCACTTTTGCTCATCTTCGCTTCGTGTGCCGACAATAATTCACGAAACGAAATTCCAATAGCGGAAATTGGCGCTAAAAAGCTCTATATGTCCGATATAGACTATATCATGCAAGACCTTAGCGGCGACGACAGCCTTGCTGTACTTACCGATTATGTGAACCGATGGGCGCGTAACAGCCTCGTACTGAAACAGGCCGAAAATAATCTCTCGCCTGCAGCAAAAGATGTTAGCGACGAATTGGAAAATTATAGAGCTTCTCTGCTGATTTATAGATACGAACAGGCATATATCGCTCAACGTATGGACACAGTGGTAAGCGACCAGGAAATAGAAAATTTTTATAAAGAAAATGCCGATAATTTTCAACTTACAGGATTGTTAATAAAAGGTTTATACCTCAAAGTAAGAATCAATTTTCACGATTTGGATAAAATCCGACGATTGTATCGATCCGATAAGGAAAAAGATCGCGCCGAACTTGAAAAAATCTGCGTACAAAGCGCCGAAAAATTCGACACATTCAACAACGAATGGGTCGATTTTGCATTGCTGGCCAAAGACTTGCCAGCTAACTACGAAAATTATGAAAATAAAATAATCCAACTGAAACATCTGGAAGAACGCGACGAAAATTATATCTATTTACTTAAAGTCAGCGACGTCAGTATGAAAGGCAGCATCGCTCCGCTTGCTCACGTTAAAAATAATGTCAGAACAATAATCCTGAATCGCCGAAAAGTCAATATGATACGACAGTTAGAAAACGACATTTACAACGAAGCGTTTAAACAAAACGAAGTGAAAATAAATATTAAATAAATTCGATATAATATTAAAGAAATGATAAAAAAAATTCTGATTTTTTGTTCGATTATTTCGCTCGCCTTAGGAAATAATCTCAAAGCACAACAGGCAATGGACAAAGTGGTTACAGTGGTAGGTAACGAACCTATACTGCAATCCGACGTAGAATTGTTCTACAAAGAACTGCAAATCACAGGACAGCTTCCCGAAGGCAATTCTCGATGCAAGCTGCTGAAAATGATTATAGATCAAAAAATCTTAGTTGCCCAGGCAAAATTAGACAGCCTCGAAGTTGGTGCAGACCTCGAAAAAATTCCTGCAATGGTAGAACGCCAACTCACTGCGCAGGTGGCGCAATACGGCAAAGAAACCCTCGAAATGTCATACCGAAAAAGTATCGACAAAATAAAAGAAGAAATGATCGAATTTCAAACCGAAAGAGCTTACGCTCAAGTGATGCAAGCCAAAATTGTAGGAAAAATGCACGTTACTCCTAACGAAGTGGAAAAATTTTTTAAAACAATTTCAAAAGATAGCCTTCCCACAATTCCCGACCAATATATGATTTATCAAATAGTGAAAAAACCTGATTCTGACGCTGCTATCATAGCCGTAAAAGAACAGCTGCTCGACCTGAGAAAACGTATTTTGAAAGGAGATAAATTCCAAACCTTAGCCATACTTTATTCGGAAGACCCCGAAAGCGCACGACGCGGCGGAGAAGTAGGACTCTCTCCTATTGAAGGTTACGTCTCGCCGGTACGAAATGCTCTCAATAATATGAGACCGGGACAGGTCTCCCAAATAATCGAATCGGAATATGGATACCACATCCTGCAACTCATAGAAAAACAAACAGAAACAGGACTTGTTAATTACAGACACATTCTTATTAAACCAAAATATAGCGCCGAAGACCGAACTCTGGGGTTTGCCCGTTTAGACAGCATAACTCGCTTAGTGAAAGCCGATAGTATCTCTTTTGAATATGCTGCTGCATTTTTTTCCGACGACGAAAAATCGCGAATGGGTAAAGGACTGCTGGTTAACAACATGTTTAACCCCGAAGACATTACGCCTTTCTTTTATAAAGACCAACTTAATCCAAACGATTTCAAAGCTATCGAACATTTGGGAGTAAACGAAATGTCAGAACCCTTTGAATCATCTGACCTCGGCGGAAACGTTATTTATAAAGTAGTGATGCTTAAATCTTTCGTCCCTGCTCACAAAGCAAATATCAAAGATGATTACACGCAAATCAAACGTGTGTACGAAGCTAAAAAACGACAGGATCTCTTACAACAATGGGTTGATAAAAAAATAAAAACAGAATATATTCGCGTAGCTAAAGACTACGAAACCTGCGACTTTGTGAACGCCACATGGCTATACTGAGCCTCTATGAATGATGGTTTTTACTGCAATGACTGTAATTTTTACACTCTTTGCAGTAAAAAATTGACAATATCCAAAAATAATTGTCATGAAAAAGAAATACCTGCTCTTGATCCCTGTAATACTAGCTCTTACCATTTTTTTTCTTATCCCTCTACCCTTTTTTTCCGACCCGACTTGTACTTTAATTGAAGACCGAAACGGAGAACTGCTTGGCGCACGAATAGCCGACGACGGTCAATGGCGATTTCCTCCATGTACATCGCTATCCGACAAATACATAAAAGCATTAATAGCCTTTGAAGATAAAAGATTTTATCAACATCACGGAATTGACCCCATTGCAATAGCAAGAGCGCTGAAACAGAACGTAAAAGACCATAAAATCAGTCAAGGAGGAAGCACTATCAGTATGCAAATTGTTCGACTGATGCGAAAAAATCACAAACGAACACTAAAAGAAAAAATCATCGAAGCAATTATTGCATTTCGCCTCGAAATTACTCACAGTAAAGCAGAAATACTTGCCCTTTACGCCTCAAATGCACCCTTTGGAAGCAACATTGTTGGAATCGACGCCGCAGCTTGGCGTTACTTCGGACGAAAAGCCGATGAACTATCCTGGGCAGAAGCTGCTACATTAGCCGTACTTCCTAATAATCCATCACTTATACATCCGGGACGAAACAGAGAGGCCCTTACACGAAAAAGAAACCGCCTTCTCGACATACTTACCCGAAATGGAACAATAGATGTTGAAACTCACGACCTTGCACTACTCGAACCTATTCCAGAAAAGCCTCTGCCTCTGCCTCAACATGCACCGCATCTGCTCGACAGAGTTGCTGCAAAGCAAAATGGAACACGCACAACGACAACACTATCGCTAACACTGCAAAAATCCGTCGCAGCAATTGCACAAAACCATGCGCAAAACTTCAGATCAAACAAAGTTCATAACGCAGCCGTTCTTGTAGCCGATATACATACCCGTCAAGTACTTGCATACATTGGCAACCTCGCCGGAGACAGCGGCGAAGACCATTCTACCAGCGTGGACCTCATCACATCGCCGCGCAGCACCGGAAGTATCCTCAAACCATTCCTTTTTGCAGCCATGCTCGACTGTGGAGAAATGCTTCCGGGAACATTGCTTGCCGACATACCGCTGCATATATCAGGATTTTCGCCAAATAATCACAGTAAAACCTTCAGCGGAGCCGTTCCCGCGAGCCAAGCTCTTGAACGATCGCTAAATGTACCCGCAGTTCGTATGCTTAATCAATACGATACACGAAAATTTCACGCACTGCTCAAAGAACTTGGCATGACAACGCTCACTAAACCTCCTATGCACTACGGACTTTCGCTCATTCTCGGCGGAGCCGAAGCAACTCTCTGGGATGTGGCCTCGATGTACGCAAATATGGCCGCCACAGTTAATAACTTCGGACGAAATAGCGGAAAATATGATCTCCTTGACAGAAGAAAACTAACATTTCTCGACGAAAAACAGCCTGCATCCGACAAAAGCAAACTTCTCGCCTCAAATACCCTAAGCGCAGCCGCAATATATCAAACACTCAGCGTACTTGCCGAACTTAACCGCCCAGAAGAAGAATCGTCATGGAAAATATTTTCTTCGGGACGAAAAATATCCTGGAAAACAGGCACAAGTTATGGCAATCGAGACGCATGGGCTGTGGGAGTAACGCCAGATCATCTTGTTGCTGTGTGGATTGGAAACGCCACAGGCGAAGGACGACCTCTGCTTACAGGAGTTGGATATGCGGCTCCGCTAATGTTCGATGTGTTCAACCTATTACCACATTCATCGCACTGGTTTCCCCAGCCTTACGACGAAATGCTTCGCGTTCCCGTATGCCGAAAAAGCGGTCATCGCACAAATGAACACTGCCCCGAAGCAGATACCATTTGGATAGTGGCCACAGCCGCCGAATCAGCCCAATGTCCATATCATATATCGATACATCTTGATAAAGATGAACAATTTAGAGTTAATAGCGACTGCTATTCTCCCAGCGAAATGCACACACTTCCATGGTTCGTCCTCCCACCTGCTCAAGAATGGTATTATAAGGCTCTTAATGCCGATTATCACCCTCTTCCACCGCTCGATCCGCGATGCACATCCGACAAAAACCAACCGATGCAGCTAATATATCCCGTTCATGGATTGACTATTGTGCTAACAAAGCAAATCGACGGACAACTTGGACAACTTGTGTTTCAGGCAGCGCATAATCGACCCGATGCAGTGATTTTTTGGCATATTGACGACGAATATATCGGTCAAACACGTCAAAATCATCAAATAGCAAACGCACCTTCGCAAGGCTCACACCGAATTACCCTCATCGACGACGCCGGAAATACCCTTACTTCAACAATTACCCTCAAATAAAACGTAAAAGGTTCACAAATGGCACAAAGACTTTGTGCTCTTTGTGAAATATTTGTGCTTTTTGTGGTAAAAACTATGTACTGTTACTGAAAAATCGGAATAACTTATTATATTTCACATTTTTTAGTAAAAAAAACAAGAGTGGTTTGATATATGATTAATCCGCGCAATTCACGATCAAACTTGTATAGTTCAAATACCGTTTCAAAATGCCGTTATTGTAATGGCGGTTTCATTCTGTTTGATTTTTCTCAGTCATTCGGATAAGGTAAATCTTTTTTTGACTGCGTAGCTGTCTTGGCTCTTGTAATCCTGACTCTCATAATTCCTTAAAAATCCATCGTTTAACTCCTCCTTTTTTCATATCGAATTCCACGCCGATTTTCACTAATTGGCGATGGTCGGCGGTGTATGGAATCGAATATCCTTTGTCATCTATTTGTGCGAGAGCGGCTTCGGCGGTGCCATTCAGTTTGAACTCGAAAACATAAATCGCTGTTGAGGTTTTGACGACGGCGTCGGCGCGTCCTTCGGCTGATTTTACTTCCGAATCTAC
>JAITGD010000133.1 GCA_031280885.1 Prevotellaceae bacterium
ATCGACGGCGTATTTGGCGGCGAACTCGCAGGACATTACTATTTCCGCGATTTCTTCTATTCCGACAGCGGAATACTTGCCTGCCTGATTATATTGAACGTCGTTGCCGCGATGAAAGACAAAGGCGTGAGCGTGAGCCGGCTGATTGCAGGAATAGAAAAATATTACAATTCCGGCGAAATCAATTTCCGCATCGAGAACAAAACCGAAGCCATGGACGCTGTGCGCAGGCATTTCGCAACGAAGGAAAAACCCGAAGCCGAATTTGATTTCGATGGTTATAGACTCGAATTTCCTGATTGGTGGTTCAATATACGACCTTCAAACACAGAGCCTTATTTGCGTTTCATTGTCGAAGCCAATTCGCAGGACATGCTCAACGAAAAAATCGAGGAAGCGAAGAAAATTATCCAAAGTTATGCTGTGTAGATGAATCACTTACAGATACTCAAATATATGTTATCGATTTTTAGTCTGGCATCGTTTTTATCTTCTGCGGCGCAGGAAAAACAGGTGAAGATAAAAATACTGCAAACCAGCGATGTACATGGAGCAATTTTTGCTCATGATTTCATCGACAACAAAACGAGTGAAAGTTCCTTGGCGCACGTTTATAGCTACTTGAAACAGCTGCGCGAAAACGATGATTGTGAGCTGATTCTGCTCGATAACGGAGATAATTTGCAGGGACAGCCTACGGTGTATTATTATAATTATATCGACACAGCCGATACGCATGTTATATCGCAGGTAATGAACTTCATGCAATATGATGCAGCCAGCGTGGGAAATCACGATATCGAGGCTGGACATCCGGTGTACGATCGCGTGCGAGACGAATACCGATTTCCTCTGCTTTGCGCCAACGCCGTCAAAACCAATGGCGAACCTTATTTCACACCTTACGTCGTTTTTACGCGCAGTGGCGTGAAAGTCGCTGTACTTGGCCTTATTACACCTCACATTCCACATTGGTTGTCGGAAAATTTGTGGAGCGGAATGAGCTTCGAGGATATGCTCGAAAGTGCGCGTAAATGGGTAGAAATCATCCAAAAAAAAGAAAAACCCGATATACTCGTCGGATTGTTTCATTCGGGCTGCAAATCCGAAGGTCGATATGAAGCCATGAACGAAAACGCATCGCTGGATATAGCTCTGCAAGTGCCTGGTTTCGATGTAGTTTTCGCCGGACACGACCACAGCAAGCATTGCAAACAATACGCCGTCGGCAAAAATTCGGTCTGGCTGCTCGATCCGGCAAGCAACGCGCGTTACATATCCGAAGTGGATTTTACGGTGGTCAAGAAGGGCGCCGCGCTGAAATCGAAAACGAGCAAGGCGCGTCTGCTGTCTGTGGATTCTCTCGGCGAGGCAAGTCCCGATTTCTCCTTGTTCGACAGATATTTCACAGCAGTTAAAGACTTCGTCTCGAAGCCCGTAGGCGAGTTCACCGAAAGCATGACCACTCGCGAAGCATATTTCGGATCTTCGGCTTTTATTGATTTTATTCATCGGATACAATTAGATGTGGCTGAGGCTGATATATCTTTTGTCGCTCCTCTTTCTTTCGATGTCGAAATCGGAAAGGGAACAATATATGTGCGCGATTTGTTCAAACTGTACAGATACGAAAACATGCTGTACGCCATGGAACTTACGGGTCGCGAAGTGAAAGATTATCTTGAATTTTCGTACGGATTGTGGCTGAATACCATGAAATCGCCGGACGACAGACTGTTGCTGATTCACGAACGCGAGGCTAACTCCGGAGCTTATCGATTTGTAAATCCTTCGTACAATTTCGATTCCGCAGCCGGAATAATCTATGAAGTCGATGTAAGCAAGCCGGTTGGCGAGCGCATCCAAATAAAAAGTATGGCCGACGGAGAGGCTTTTTCGTTGGATAAATCTTATCGCGTGGCGCTCAACTCGTATCGAGGTAGCGGCGGAGGAGGACATCTCATTGAAGGAGCGCGTATTGCAAAGGACGAATTGTCGAAACGTACAGTTTTTGCAAGCCCCGTCGATTTTAGGTTTTATCTGATGAACAGAATTGAAAAGGAAAAAATCGTAGAGGTCAAACCTTTGAATCAATGGAAAATCGTTCCTGAAAATCTCATCAAAAAAGCCCTTGTTCGCGATTATATCGAACTTTTCGGGAATAAAAATAATTTTTAAAAAATTGATATATGACTGTAAATGAATTACTAAAAAAGGTAAAAGTATTGAAAATATCGGGCGATGCGGAGGTCGAAATAAAAGATCTTTGTTTCGATTCGCGGCGAGCCGGCGAAGGAAGCATGTTTTTCGCCGTCAGCGGAACCAAAACCGACGGACACAATTTCATCGACGAGGTAATCGTCGCCGGAACGCGGGCTGTGGTTTGTGAGCATATACCTGAAAATCCGAAAGAAAACCTCTGCTACATTCTCGTGGAATCGTCGAGCGAAGCTCTGGGACAAATCGCTTCGGAGTTTTATGGAAATCCTTCGCAACGATTGAAACTTGTGGGAGTTACAGGTACCAACGGAAAAACTACCACCGCAACGCTGCTGTATCGACTTTTCCGCAAATCGGGACATAAGGCGGGCTTGCTTTCGACTATCGCCGTGTATATCGACGGCGACGAGCGCGAAACTACGCACACCACGCCCGACGCCTTGCAAATAAACCGTCTTTTGAACGAAATGGTCGAACGCGGTTGCGAGTATTGTTTTATGGAAGTCAGTTCGCACTCGGTGATGCAGAAACGTATTGAAGGACTTAGTTTTACGGGCGGAATTTTCTCGAATATCACACACGATCATTTGGATTATCATAAAACTTTCGCCGATTATATCCGTGCAAAACAGAGTTTTTTCGATATTTTGCCGCGCGAGGCTTTTGCTCTGACGAATAGCGACGACCGTAACGGTAAAATCATGGTACAGAACACTAAAGCCTCTGTTAAAACATACGCTCTGGCTTCGCCTGCCGATTTTATGTGCAAAATCGTAGAACATTCTTTCGACGGTATGCAGCTGAGAATCGACGGCGCCGAAACTTGGACTCAGTTTGTCGGACGGTTCAACGCCTACAATCTGCTTGCGGTGTACGCCGCCGCCGTGCTGCTCGGCGCCGATAAGACGGAAACACTTATCGCTCTGAGCGCTATGCAGCCCGTGTCGGGACGTTTCGAGAGCCTGCGCCTGCCTTCGGGAACGGTGGCGATAGTGGATTACGCACATACGCCCGACGCTCTGTCGAACGTGCTGAATACCATCAATGAAGTGCGTAGCGACAGTAGCAAACTGATTACCGTGGCGGGCTGCGGTGGAAATCGAGATAAAAGCAAACGTCCTGAAATGGCGCGTATTGCCGCTTCAAACAGCGACCGTGCTATACTTACTTCCGATAATCCGCGATTCGAACGTCCCGACGATATTATCGCCGACATGAAAGCTGGCTTGGATAAACCGCTGTCGGAACGAACGCTTTGTATCACCGATCGTCGCGAGGCTATAAAAACAGCTCTGGCTCTGGCCGATAAAGGCGATATTGTGCTTATCGCAGGCAAAGGACACGAAAATTATCAGGAGATAGAAGGCGTAAAATACCGGTTCGACGATAAGGAGGAGCTTATGAAAATAGCAGGAATTATCCGTGAGGATTAAGTGATCTGTCTCAAAAGTCAATAATTTTTTACCACAAAGATCACAAGGTTTACACAAAGGACACAATGTGTTGATAATCATAGTTGCAACTTTGTGAACCTTGTGATTTCTTTGTGGTTAAAAATACTTTTGAGACAGTTTATCCGATTTCGCGTGGGAAAAAGTTATTAAATTGTTTCATTCAAATTACGACAAAGTAATCTGCGATATTTCCGGAGTTAGCCGTTTTCAACGCCTATTTTACCTAAACGGAAAAAACGTGTAGCCAATCGACGCCATAAATTTGCTGGCAGTTCCGTACTGCAATCCAAAATCCAAACTGCCAGCGCCTAACTTGTAACTTATGCCGCCCATAAAAATCAAATTGAACGAGGAACTTTTGTTGCTGCCGAAAGTTAAATATTCCGAAATGCCCAAACCGAGATATGGGGCAATTTGTTGCGCTTTGATTTCAACAGGAAAATAGTATTTGCTGTCAAGCCCAATGTTAAAATTGCCTGCACCGTTTGAAACGCCCAAGCCCATCGATACGCCCGCATCCCAGCGGTTATGCAGCAGAAAATAGCCAAATCTGCCGTTAGCCATAATGTTGTAAAGTCCTTTGCTGAACACAAAATTACCGCCGTAGTAAGTAAACCAGCGACTGTTTAGCAATTGATTAGAGTTTTTGTGGCTAAAACGTTGTAAATCAATTTTATTAAAATCAACACTGTCTAAAAGTGAAATTTGATTGCTTGGGTTTATTCCCCACAATTCGTTTTTATCGCCAAAATCTATGAGCGCCAAACGGACTTTATACGCTGTTAAAACCTCGTTTAAAACCGCAGTTTTTGTTGCTGTTGTTGCCGTTTTGTATTTCTCCAAAGGAGTGAGTTTAAGCGCACTGCCCTCTGTTGCAGGCGATACTGTAAAATAGTCGCCGATATTGCTATTCGTCTGCGAAAACGCATTTATTCCGAAAGCAAAAATTATAATTGATAAAACATAAAACTTTTTCATTTGTTATCTCCTCTTTTTCCAAAATAAATACTTTGACCTATAGAAATGCTGAAAATAGCTGCTGTTCCCTTTTTGAACGGAATATCAAGATTAAAGAAAATATCGGTACTGCGCTTGCCTTCTTTGTTCAAAAAACTTGTGCCAGCCGACAATCGCCAGTTAAACGAGCCGCCTTTGCCAATGTTGGCATTAAAACCTGTGCCGCCCATCAAAAACTTATAACGGTAGTACGCTGACAATCCCGTATTTACAAAAAACATATCTTCGCCGCCCGACAAACCGAAATCAAATGCGGCATTAAGCGAATTTGCCAAAAAGAAACCGAAACGCGAATTTAGCGAAAACACTTTGTTTGAATACATTCCGCCGGCATAAAACATTGCTTGCGGCTTGAATGTCTGTTGCAGTTTGTCGATTTTGGACATCAATTTTTGTGTCTCTGCGGCTTTTCCCTGCAACTCTGTTAAGTGGTTTTCAAAAGCAGGCAAAGCGTTTTGCAGGGTGGTATCGGGCAAAACTTTTAATTCTGCTTTTATCAGCGAAATGCTTTTTTTGAGTTCCGCAGCCGCTTTTGCATATTTCGACAGATTTTCCCACACTACCGACGAACTCAAATAGGGCAAAAATTCGTTGTTACAACCCTCAACTTCTATCTGAACAAGGCGGTAAAGCATTATCGACTGAAAAAACATGCCTCTTGCCGCCAGATTGTTGGCTCTGATATATGCAGAATCGGGTTCAATATAATGCACGCCGCTTTTGTGATTTTGCGACAGTTCTTTATACTTTGGCGCAATCCACTCAGGCGTTTTGCCTGCCTCTGTCCAAAATTCTGCGGCAATGCTGTCCAAGCACATGAGCGACAGCACCTGTGCCGCATAAAACGGAAAATCCGCGCCTCCGCCCAAAAGATTTGCTCTGTCTAAATACATCAGCGCATTTTCGGGCATACCTCCCAAAGCCAAAGCCAATGCATATTCTGCCAAAACTCCGCCGTTGCCGTTGGCTTTAACTGCCAACTGCGAATATTCCGCTATTGCCTCACTGATATTTCCCTGCAAAATATGCCATCTTGCATGTTTTTGATCTTGAGCAAAAGAGGAAAGGGGGAGAAGGAGAAATACTAATATTTTAATACATTTTTTCATATAGATACATTTTTTTTACTTAAACTTTGATAATAATGAAACTATTACTTCAACTTCTGCTCCTTTAGCACGAGCATCTCTTTCCATTGCCAAGTTAGCATAATCCGCGTATGCTTTTTCTTCTTCAGCTTTCGCATCTTTATATGCCGTTGAGTTTTTATCAACTTTCGATTTTTCAACTTCTCGCAATGCCTTCTGTGCGTTACGCAATCTTTCTTGATACTTTTCGTATTTTGTTTTAGAATTATCTGTATTGTTATCCCGAAAAGGATATATATAATTCTCTTCATGCCAATTTTTGATATTTGGGATTTGCTTTGACAACAAGTTCAATGGCGAATAAATTCCTTTATTATATTCGTTAAGTGCTTTTTGATATTCTTCTATTTTTTCTTCCTGATATTTATGGAATATTTCGTGTACCAAAGCGTTGATTGCTACCTGTGGGCTTGTATTCCTAAGGAGCTCTTTATTGAATCCAATGGTCAACTTTGTTGTGCCAGAATATCCTTTTGGGTACATTACTGCGATTGCATCTTTTAATTCGGAATCTGGAATCCAACCCACTTGATCAGCAGGTATTTTAGCCACACCCAACTTTACACTAAGTTTACCGGCAAGATTAGATAAATCTTTCAGCCTTTCTTTCATACTCGCATCACTCTTGTCTTTAAGCCAATGATCAGCTGAAAATCTGTTACCTTTAAGAATATCAACCCACTCCTTTCTTTCTGCAATATCTAATGTAATATATTTTCCCTGTCCCGGAGCATCTTCTCCCAGAATCTCGTAATAAATATAAAGCATCACATTATTCTGTGTAAATGCAATGAAACACTTTACACTGGGGTAACGTTTTTTTAACTCTCTTATATTGTTTGGGATTTTACACAAACGCTCAAATTCAACTTTTGAAAGTTCTGTCAATTCAAGATTAACCGCATTTCCATTTTCAATTAAATTTCTGATATAAGAACATTTTTCAGCAGGGAAAATTGCCAAGATATTCTGAACTACTGGAGGACATCCATCTCCTTCCTGTCCGGATACAACAATAGGAAATATTATTGAACAGACGGCAATAATATAGTATCCTATCAATTTTTTAATTTGATTGCTGTTGTTTGTTATCTGTTTCATCTTGTGGTATTTTAAAAAGATCTGGATTTAAATTGTTCAGTATTGTCTTAGCGTTTTCGCATGGTGTACACGTCTCATTCTTAGAAGGAGGATTTACAGCGTTTTTAATTCCGTCTTCTATTACTCGCACGTACATCTTCGCGTTAGAGAGATCAGACTTCTCTTTGTCAGGAGTTTTGTCTGATACTAGTGTAGATACTGCATTATGAAAGGTCCTAAACTTAGAAATGTCATTTAATACTTTTTTTTCCAATTCGGCTGTTGGATTTTTCAATACTTCTAATGCTTTGTCTTTAAATGATTCAATATCAAACGAATTTGACATAGCATTTAATAGATTTTTCCATTGTTCAGGTGATACCCTTTCTCTAAATTGTTCGATAATATTATTCCCATCAAATACTGCCCATGCCCAAGCCGCCGCTTCTTCATTGTTGTTGTTATTAAGTGCCTCAACTGCTTTGTCCATTATTTGTTTAGGGGACATTTCTTGTGTGTTTATTACTTTATTATCAGATACTACTCTATCTCCTCCTGAACCAAATATACCCCGCTGACTATTTGCCAAACTCTGTCTTGCTTTGCCGCCATTCGGCTTGATTGTAAAACCGCCTATTTCTCCTGCGCGTCCGCCTTTAAAATCAGGTGCGTCTTTAGCCAAAATTTGTTTTCCGTTTATACTGACAATTTTTGTATAACTGTTGTTAAAATCCTTACTGCGCGTTACAAGAAAGCCTGCGGAATTTTCTCCAAACAGCACCTCATTCTGCAACTGCTTTTGCAATACCGCCTCCTGCATAGGCGCAAAAGGATTATTTTCATAAAACGTCCCTCCCTGACTTGTGCCATTAATGTTCATGCCGCCTGCTTGACTACTGCTTTCAGCGCCGCCTGTGCAAGGTGCGCAGGTAACACGATAACACCGAAGTTGCGAGTTCCAATAATTTTCAGCCCTAGCACGTTCTGCCTCGCATTTTTCTCGCGACGGGAACGAAGTACTGACAGGTGATATGACTTGTTCTACCAAAGCACTTTCAATACCACACGTTATTTCATTACCGCCTCCGGTATATGTCGCTGTTCTGGTATAAGTCCACTGCGCCCAGCCTACATTACAAAGAAGGCTACATATCGCAATTAATAATAGTTTCTTTTTCATGTCTTTTACTGTTTGTTTTCTTACAATTTTAAACTTTTGCATTTGTTCGTTTGCATTTTGGGCAGCAAACAACGCAGTTACAAAAACTGCTGCCGCTAAGTTTTTCTTCATCTTACTTCGCCCATACCCTTGGGACTTCTTTGTGCATCTGGTACGCTGTTTCCCCTACTCTTATCGTTTTTCGGACTGACGCGGTTTTTTGAAATGGGTTCTCGCTCCATTGCGTTGCTACTATTAGCACTCGCTGCTGTTTTTGAAAAATCTTGATACATAAAATTAAAATTATTATTT
>JAITGD010000172.1 GCA_031280885.1 Prevotellaceae bacterium
GCGGAGGCATCGACTACGGGCTGACGGATAAGCTGATTCTCAACGCCGAATTGAAGTACAAAATCGGCGGTAATTGGAGCCGACTGCTTATTTCGGCAGGCGTAGCTTATAAGTTCTGAGTGAGAATAGCCGGTTGAAAAGGCAGTATCAGAAGTAGTTAGTACGCAGGTGGTGCGAATTTGACGATTTATTGCAGATTTTTATACTGTTGATTATCAGCAAATATAAATATGTATTTTATCTGTCTTAATCAGTCGAAATAGCCTTGCCTGCGTACTTTTTTTGTGCAGGATAAGCGAATTTCGTATCGAAATTTGGTGATAATGAAATTTTGATTAACATTGCACGGTGGTTTTCTTGTGTTGAAGAGGGCAATTTGGCTTGAAATCGCATGAAAATCAGGATTATATTAGTATAAACTTATTAAAAATACGATGCCGATGGAATAAAAATTACAACCTGCGCTACGACGGCTCAAGCTAACGCGGCGCCTTCTGGAAACTTACATTTTCCAGCTTATAAACACAACAAAACTATAAATTGTTGAAAAAGAATTAACTCAATGTTTAACAAAAAGATTATTTTATTATGACTAAACTATCTTATTATCAGCTAATTACACGGGGGGGGGTGGGGCATTTAGATTAGCCCTTGTAGCTCTCTCCTTTTTTCTATTCTATAACTCTGCTGCTCAGGTAGATAACAAGATTTCCGGAGTAATCTCAGACGCTATCGGAAAACTTCCCGGAGTAACAATCTCCGTAAAAGGTACAAACGTAGGAGCGCTCAGCAGCGCCGACGGAACGTACTCAATTACAGTGCCCGACGATAAGGCGGTTCTCGTGTTCTCACTCATGGGATTCGCAACTCAGGAAATTGTCGTTGGTTCACAAACAGTTATCAATGTAACAATGCTTGAAGAAGCCGAAGGCCTCGACGAAGTCGTGGTGGTTGGCTATGGAGTGCAAAGGAAACGCGATCTGACAGGCGCTGTTTCATCTGTGAAGATGAGCGATGCTCCGGTTCAAACGTTTTCTACAGTAAGCCATGCGCTTGCGGGCAAAGCTGCAGGATTGCGCGTAACTCAGGCCACGGCTCAACCCGGCGCCGGAGCAACTTTCCGCATCAGAGGTCAAACCTCGATCAATGCGGGTAACGATCCGCTCATCATCATCGATGGTTTTCCGGTGTCCAAATCGTCGGAACCCGAAAGTGGCAACGCTTATCAGGCGGGTAGTCAGGACAATGTGCTTGAAATGATCAATCCTAATGACATCGAAAGCATAGAGATTCTTAAAGACGCTTCGGCGACAGCCATTTACGGTTCGCGCGCCGGACACGGTGTGATTATCGTAACAACCAAGCGCGGCAAGGCCGGCGTTCCGCAGATCAGCTACTCCGGCAACGTGGCAGTGCAGGCCATAGGCGCCAATTACAAGATGATGGATGCTGCCGAATACATGACGGTAAACAACAGGTACTTGCTCGAAAAATGGAGACGCGATTACGGACAAGGAGTTTACGCCGGTTACGTTACTGCAAAAACGCCTTTCGTCGCATGGGAGGACTTTGTAACCAACCCAAGTAAGTTATATTCCGATGCGGAAATAGCTTCTGCCAAAACCACGAACTGGATGGAGGAGATAACGAGACCGGGATTTCAACAGTCGCACAACGTTTCGATTACCGGAGGTGGTGAAAAATCGAAATATCTTGCTTCGATAAATTATTTCGACCAAAAGGGCGTGATAAAAAACAGCAACATGAAGCGATTGACCGCTAACTTTAATGGCGACTACGATTTTTCTCAATATGTGAAAGTCGGCTATTCGTTAAATCTCAGCCGGAATTATTACGACAACGTTCCGCTGGGAATGCACGAAAACGAATATTCGGGTATCATTGCTTCTTCTTTGCGTTTTGAGCCTACAATTCCGATTCGTGACGCAAACGGCAACTTTTCAGAATCAGTAGTTTACAATCAAACGCCCAATCCGGTATCCTTGCTCGAAATCACCGACAATACCACTAAGGACAGAGTTCTCGGATCGGGTTATCTGCAAGTTGAACCGGTTAAAAATCTGTTTCTTAAAGCTACGCTTGGATTCGACCGCAGGTCGGCGAAACGAAAAACTTACCTGCCCACAACTACGCGAATGGGAAGAATCAAAGACGGCGTTGCCGCCCAGAACCAGTCGGACGGCATGGACTATCTGCTCAGCATGACGGCAAATTACAACAAAACCATCGATAAGCATAGTTTTACCGCCCTGCTCGGCTACGAATATCAGCGCTTTGCAAACGAGTGGTTCAGCGCCGGAAGCTCCAATTTCGCCATCGACGGCTTTCTGTATAACAAATTGGGCGCCGGTTCAAACGATAAAGAGGTAGATTCATACGCAGGAGAACGTTCGCTGGCTTCGGTTTTCGGACGAATAAATTACTCGTATGCAGGTAAATATCTTATTACAGCTACGATACGTCGAGACGGAGCTTCTAATTTCAATCCCGATTATCGCTGGGGAAATTTCCCCTCCGTTTCGCTTGCATGGCGCTTCAGCGACGAGGAGTTTATGGGCGGAATCAAGCACATCCTGTCGAACGGTAAACTGCGGGCAGGTTACGGACAAACGGGAAACTCCAACGTGGGCAACCGCACGCAGGATTTATACGGACCAGGCGGTAAATACGTTTTTGGTAATACAGGAACTATCGGAGTACGTGTAACTTCGCTTGGAAATTCGCGCATCACTTGGGAAACCACCAGCGAATGGAACATCGGGCTGGATCTCGGATTCCTTAACAATCGAATCAATCTCACTGCCGAATATTACGACCGCGTTGTTTCCGACCTCCTCGTTACCAATAAACGCCTGCCTTCGTACTATGAGATAACTTCCATCGCAGGCAACATTGGAGCCACTCAGGGGCAGGGTTTTGAACTTACGTTGAATACAGTGAATATAAAACAGGACAATCTGGTGTGGACAAGCGACCTCACATTCTACACTTACAGAGACCGATGGAAAGAACGCGATCCGAACTGGATTCCCTCTGTGTATCAGTCGGTGGATGATCCTATACGCGCTTTATTCTCCTATCGTTCGGATGGATTGCTGAAACCCAGCGATCCTGCTCCGGCCTGGCAAAAGGGACTGCTGCCCGGACAAGTCAAAGTTCAGAACCTCGATCTGTATTATAAAGATGGCGAAACTGTAACCGAAGACATACTCGATAGCCACGACATGGTGATGATAGGAACAGGAGACCCAAAATTCTCGCTTGGGTTCAACAATACCTTGCGTTATAAGAATTTCGACCTTAATATCTATCTGTACAGCGAGTTCGGTCGCTGGCGCGAAGCAAGTTATTACGACAACATGATATCTGCTCACGCCGGAGAGTTTAACGGAGGACTTAAAAATCAGTCGAAAAATTCGCTCAATAGCTGGACTATGGACAACCAAAGCGCAACGGTGCCGAACATCCTGCAGTCTGCCACCACTTCGGGCGATTATTATATGAAACAGATATGGTTTCTGCGCTGTCGCAACATAACACTCGGCTACCGTCTGCCCCTGCCGGGGAATATTGCGAAGTCGGCAAGGATATATGCAAGCGTTAACAATCCGTTTGTAATCACCAATTGGAACGGTCTCGATCCCGAAACTGATTACAACGCTCCGGATTCGGGCTACGAAAACGCAGGCAGTTATTCCTATCCCAACGTGCGCACATTCAGCATTGGATTAGACATTAATTTTTAATTTATTAAAAGTATATAGATATGAAAAAGATATTTTCTTACGCCGTAGCGCTTGCCTTTATGTCCGTCGTTATGTATGGATGCAAACTTGTATCAAGCGAATACAGCGATATCAGTTCGGACTTGTATCCGACAAGCGAACGCGATGCTCGCGATCTGGTTACTTCAAATGTCTATGAAGCATTCCGCAACGACGAATACGCCGGAGCTTTTAATGTAGCCACAGGTTTCCATTTGCTTGGAGATATGGCTACGGATTTCGGTTTTTGCTCGTGGGGCGAAAGTAACTGGGGACAGCTGGAGTATGCTAATTTTCAGAATCCTGACGGAGCGCGCAATCCACGGATGAACTGGGCGCCATATCTGCCGTGGATAAGCAAAATGGAATTGACCATCGATCGCATCAAAGGCATCGCTATGGACGAAACCTTAAAAAAGCGTTACCTCGCCGAATTAGAATGTGGACAGGGATTTATGGCCTTCCTGATATGGGATTTCTACGGACCGATTATTCTCTCCGATCTGGAAACACTCAAAAAACCGCAGGACGAAATCATTCTGCCCCGTCAGACTAATGAACAGACGATAGCCTACATCGAAAGCAAATTGAAAGCAGCTGCCGAAGCAGGAGTTTTAGCCAAATCTTACAGCAAGGAAAACGCTGATTATGGCCGTTTTACCGAAGGACTATGCCATACCTTGCTGCTTAAACTCTACATGCAGACCAAGCAATGGCCTAAAGCCATCGTCGAAGGACGGGAACTGATGAAACCCGAATACAGTTACGAATTAGTTACCGACGCCGGCGATGCAGGTTCGGCTTATGCCAATGTCTTCTCTTCGGCAAACGAAGGAAACAAGGAAACGATATGGGCAGTGAATTGTCTCCGCGAATATCAGTCTCACCTTTGGTATCCGCACGTAATCAGCTGGGGCGGATATAAAATGACACGGATATTCTTTGAAACCTTCGAGTCGGGCGACGATAGATGCGCTCCCAATGTAATTACCGATGGCGGCTCCTCCCAAGGTGTTCTGCCCTTGAAGTACGATATGGTAAACCGTACAAGCGACAATTGTTATACCGACTGGATTGTGTATCGTTATGCCGACGTCATCACCCTGCTGGCAGAAGCCATTGTGCAACAGGGAAATGCCGTTACTCAGGAAGCTATTGACCTGCTTAACGAAGTCCGTACCCGCGCAAGTCTTCCGCCTTATCAAATGAGCAGTTTCACCAACAAAGACGATTTTATCGACAAACTACTTTGGGAACGCGCTCACGAATTATGGTACGAAGGTTGCCGCCGTCAGGACCTGATACGCAACAATAAGTACGTAACAACCATGGCGCAAAAGTGTGTTGATCACGGAAGAACGGACTATATAACCGCTCTTGGCACGAACGCTCATCTATTCCCGCTTCCTTCGTCGGCAGTGAACGAAGGACGAAAAGGAGGATTCAACTATCAGAATCCGGGCTATGGTGATTGATAAATTTTGTTGATTGACAGATTATTAACCTTCGCCTTGCGAATTGATAACAGAAAATAAAAGGGAGTGAAAAATCGCTCCCTTTTTGTCGCTTTCATAAGAAAAGAAATCCTTGTGTTTATATCTCGATATCCCAAATTTCGATAGCCCGTTCAAGTTCGATCAAAGCGAGGGTACAATTGTAAAGCATCTCTATATGAGCAATTTGTATCTCATTATACGTCCGTCGGGAATTAAGCAGTTCGAGAATACTTGTTTCGCCGCGTTCGTAGCCATACATTTTCTTTTTGAAAATTATTTCCGCTTCGCGCAATAAGTTGGTATTGAATTGTTCCACTTGAATACAGGCAGTTTTGTATTTGTCGTAAGCTTGCATAACTTCTGTAGCAATTTGTATTTCAACGGCTTCGTATTGTTTTTCGCTTTGTGTAGCCGCAAGTTGAGCTGCGCGCAGTTCACCCTTGTTCGTGTTCGAGAATTTTAGCGGGATGCTGATTCCGGCCGTAACTCCCTTGAAAGCAGGCGCCGGCGCAATCTCATTCAATACTTTCGAAGAATAACTGCCTCCCAGATGAATTCCCAAATCGATTGAGCGATTAGCTTTAGCCAGCCGCAGATTGTTTTGCGAAAGTTCCTTGGATTTCAATGCGATTTCCAAATCGCAACGATTGTTTTGTGCCATAACGACAAGCGATTGCAAATCAAACTCACGTTTTCGGTAGCTTAATTCGCCCGCTATCGAATCGGGCGTTTCCATATTTTTATTGCCTTGAAATAGTGGTAGTTGCAGCAAAATTTTTCGTAATTCGCCCTCGCTCGAATATAATTCGTTCAGCATAGCGCCGGCTTCCAATTTCGATTGCATGGCGTCGATTTCCGTAATAGATCCAAGTCTAAAACGCAGACTATCAGCTTGAGCCAATCGTAACATTTGTTCATACGAGGATTTTTCTATTTCGCACAATTTTTTTTGCTTCAACGCTGTAAGATAAGCAATTGCGGCGTCGGCACGTAAATCGTGGAAATAATCTTCGACCAGAATACCTGTTATCTCTTTTTCGCTTTGTGCAACACGCATCCGAGCCTTGCGTTTGCCGCCAAATTCTACGGTATAGCTCAATTCGGCGTCGAAGCCGTATCCCATTTGCAAATCCCAGTTTTGATTATTCGAATAATTCACCGATAATTCGGGGTCTGGCAGCACTTTAGCGGCTTTTGCCTTGGCTTCGGCAATGTCCACATTGTATTTTTCGGCAAGATAGCCGATATTACTGATTTTAACCCTGTTCAAATATTCATTGAAAGTCAGAGTGTTTTTGTCTCCGGCACTGATAGAGGCGCTTATACAGCAGATAAACAGAGTGATAAAGTGTTTTAAAATATTCATTTTTTAATTTTAAGAAATATTTGTTTTTATTGTTTTTTGATAAAATTATTTTCCATATTTTTGATTCGACAGCATCCAGTCTGCCACGTTCAGTTTGCGGATACCATTATATGCCGGATTCAGATCAATATCGGTGGTTAGCAGGTATTTAGGATTAGAATCTCGGATGGCATTGAGCGGAGCGAGTTCGCGTGCAAGTGTTTCATCGGTAATAGTTGTCCAAGCTACTTGATAATAAGAAGTATATCCCTCATAATCAATAACTACGAAATCAATTTCCATATTGCGAAATTTTCCTGCGTAAACATTGCGGTTTCGACGTCGAAGTTCAAGATAAACAGCGTTTTCCAACAAATGCCCCATATCCTGCTTTGCAGATTTACCCAAACGAACACGTCTGAAACTTGTGTCCGATAAATAAAACTTGTTCAAGCTTTGTAACAATCCTTTTCCCTTAATATCGTATCGCTGAACGGGATATAAAAGCATTGCATTGTTCAGATATTCCAGATAATTCATAACCGTTTTGACGTCTATTTTGATGTCATTGTTTTTCAAAGAATTAGCTATTGAGTTTGGCGACACATAAGATCCGACAGAATCCAGGATAAAATCCAGAACTTTCTGAAAAACAGCTTTATTGCGAATTTCGTTTCGTTCAAAAACATCTTTTTCTATGATAGTACTCAAAACACTTTCTACAAACATATCCGATTTATTTACATTATCAATCAGTAAATGATATATTTCCGGTATTCCTCCGTAATATATAAAATCGGCAAAGCTTTCCGACTTTGTCAATCTTAATGGACTGCTATTATTTGCATAACTTTCTTCTTCTTGTGAATTTTGCAGATAGTCTGCTTGCATGTTTGTATATGTTTTATATCCAAGCAGTTTCAGGCATTTGCTTTTGATGTTATTTCTGATGCGTTTAAACTTACTGAGCGACAGTGTATTATTGCTATTCCAAAAACTTTCGTTTTTATGTGAGTTTTTGGAATTAGAGGTAATAAGCTCAATATATTCAATATACGAAAATGGCAGAACCTCAGTTTCTATATACCTCCCTGTGAGTAGGGTAGCAAGTTCGCCGGAAAGCAGATAAGCATTTGAACCGGTGATATATACGTCGCAATTCTTCTTGATAAACAAACTGTCCACAAGTCGTTGAAAATCTTTGACATTCTGAATTTCGTCGAGAAAAATATAATTCATTCTGTCGGCAACAAGTTTATTTTTTATGTGCGTGTGAATCTGGAATATATCGCCGAGAGCAAGCGTGTCCAAATCTTCAAAATTGTAGAACTGAATTTGTTCCGGCACGACGCCATTTCGCAGCAATTCATCGGCAAACATTTGCAAAAGCGTTGATTTTCCGCAGCGACGCACTCCCGTGATGACCTTGATAATATTTTGGTCTTTCAAATCGCGCAGCGTTTGCATGTATTGTTTGCGTTCTATCAATCTTTTCATATACATCCTGTAAAAACCATTTATACAGAGGGCTACGATATTTATCACTCTTTTGAACATTTTTCGTCTTGCCCTAATTTGTGCTTCCGCAAAGGTACAAATTGTATTGATACCGTGTCAAGTAAATTTAAGCTTGATCCACAGGGCAATTTGGCTTGCGCGAATTGGGCGTCAATAAAAAACCTTCTAAACTTCAGATGTTTAGAAGGTTTTTGTTCATCATTTCAATAATTGTCCTACCTTTGCGGCGGTTTTGTGATTCGCCCGGGGCTCGAACCCGGGACCCCATCCTTAAAAGGGATGTGCTCTACCTGCTGAGCTAGCGAATCAAGACGCTTTTGAAAAGCGGTGCAAAAGTAGGTCTTTTTTTTCAATTGTGCAAGCGTTAAAGAAAAGTTTTTTGCATATCGCTGAATATAATGATTTTATGGAACACAAAAAATTGTAGATGTCCAATTTTGTAGATTACGTTCGTATCTTTTTTCGCTCGGGCGACGGCGGTCCCGGCTCAATACATCTCCGCCGAGAGAAGTTCATACCCAAAGGTGGCCCCGATGGTGGCGACGGGGGTCGAGGAGGACACATTATACTGCGGGGAAACAGGCAGTTCTGGACTTTGATTCATCTGAAATATCGTAAACACGTGCACGCCGACAACGGCGAGGCCGGCAGCGGAAGTTTGTGTACCGGCGCCGACGGCGAAGATATTGTACTGGACGTACCGCTCGGAACTGTAGCTAAATACGCTGAAGCAGGCGATTTTATCTGCGAAATAACCGACGAGGGTCAAGAAATCGTCCTACTTAAAGGAGGTAGAGGAGGTCTGGGCAACGCCCATTTCAAAACTTCTACGAATCAAACGCCGCGTTACGCTCAGCCCGGCGAACAGGGAATTGAAGGCTGGTATGTGCTGGAATTGAAGCTATTGGCCGACGTTGGTCTGGTTGGTTTTCCCAACGCAGGCAAATCCACCCTGCTTGCGGCGGTATCGGCCGCCAAACCAAAAATAGCCGATTACGCTTTCACAACGCTGGAACCCAACTTGGGAATAGTCAACTATCGCGACCACAGGTCGTTCGTCATGGCGGACATTCCGGGCATAATCGAAGGTGCGCACGAAGGACGTGGACTCGGACTGCGATTCCTACGACATATCGAACGAAACTCCCTGTTACTCTTTATGATACCTTCTGACGCAGGGGATATCGCAAAAGAATACGAGATACTGACGAATGAGTTGAAACGATATAATCCCGAACTTTTAGACAAGCCGCGAATACTTGCCGTTTCTAAATCGGATATGCTTGACAATGAGCTGAAATCAGAAATAAAAAAACATCTTCCGAATCTTCCTCACCTTTTCATTTCGGCTATAACCGGCGAGGGAATAACAGAATTAAAAGACATGATTTGGAATAGTTTGAATAATCATACAGATTTTATTTAGATTGTAATATATTATAAACCAAATAATTATGGAAAAACATGCTACGGTATTATCCTTGCGGGATGCGCTTGGACGATGCGAAAAATCGGAAGGCGGCGTCGGCTTCGTTCCCACGATGGGCGCTTTACATCAGGGGCATCTCTCGCTGGTCGATATGTGCAAATCGATGTGCAAAGTTGTAGTAGTCAGTGTATTTGTGAATCCGACTCAGTTTAACGACAAGGGCGATCTCGAACGTTATCCGCGCACTCCCGAAGCCGACCTAAAAATGTTGGAGTCTGCGGGATGCGATTTCGTATTCATGCCTTCGGTGGAGGAAATTTATCCAGAAGAAGACAAGCGAATTTTCGACTTCGGTATGCTCGACAAAACTATGGAAGGCGCTTTCCGTCCTGGTCATTTCAATGGTGTAGCTCAGGTAGTTAGCCGTTTGTTCGACATAGTAACTCCCGACAAAGCTTTCTTCGGACAAAAAGATTTTCAGCAGGTCGCTGTGATAAAAAATATGGTCGCACAACTGCGCTATAATGTTGAAATAGTGGTTGCTCCGATTATTCGCGAATCCGACGGCTTAGCCATGAGTTCGCGCAATGTATTGTTGAACGCCGGCCAACGTAAAAGCGCCGCCGGAATATCGCAAGCCTTGTTCGCCGCACAATCAGAAGCCGGTAAAATTCCGATAAACATCCTGAAAACCAAAATAATATCAACTATCGATTCTGACCCTGAATTGAAAACGGAATATCTTGAAATAGTCGATTCCACGACTCTTCAATCAGTCGAGGAATGGGACGATGCACCCGAAATATTTGCTTGCGTTGCGGTTAAAGTCGGCAAAATCAGACTGATAGATAATGTTAAACTGATGATGTAATCGAGTGTGAAATTTCAATTGCCGAGATTCTAACGCTAACAGAATACTCTGTGTTGGTATGTGAACAACTTGAATTTAAAATAAATGCATCAAACGTCTTAATATGCGCATGCCAAAGTTGAAACGGTAATTTTCAAAGTATATAACATCCCCGTAATGAGCGCGAAGCTCTTTGGCCATACATGGATAATCGCCAAAAAAAGCTTGCTTGTTATAATTTGTGTGAGCGCTTCCGTAAATGCCTACCATTCTTGTGTTTCCGATATTTTTGTATTCTCTAATAAAATTTTGTGCCATACAATTTTCGCGATACCTTTCTCTATCTAAATCGTCGTTATAATATTTTTTTCCCTGTGAAATAGATTCCAATGTTAAATTATAAAGACGGCTATTTTGTAAATTATTTTTTGTTAAATATTCAAGAAAACGTTTGCCTGTTAAATCATATTGATGTCCAATATCTGTGCCATGAAATACGGTTAATGGACATTCTCGTTTTATTCGCTTATAAAATTCATAAATATCTTTATTGTCAAACGATGTACCTTTTTTATCTAAAAATAAAGCCTCGTAGATATCATCATTTTTAGATCGCATCCAGGCATTTAGATATTCACCATCGAAATATGAGATTTCTATAAAAAGATGACGGAACCCCTTATTATAGAGATCTTTCCATATTGAAAATTCTTTATCGATAATCCAGTCTATTCCATGATCTTCGCCGATTAAAACTATTTTTGCTTCATCTAAAATACCTCCTTTGATATGTGGTTGATTAGTAGGCACTAAATATTGACAACTTATGCTTAGGAAAGATATTCCTATAATTGCAAATGTTGTTAATCTGCTCAAAGCCTTCAATATATGTGCTTTGATTGTAATAATTAATTTGTTTGACTTCATTTTTTAATTCTTAATTTACATTTTAATTTTTATTCATTCTATCCAGCCTATTACAGCACATAACCATGGAATATCCATAGTTATCCATGCCTGATTTTCAACGCTCCAGACCTTAAATCCCTTTGGGTAGCCTAAGTTGGATCCCGGATCACCATATTCAACTGCAAAATAGCCGCTTGTTGTTACCGCACCATAGTTTTTACAATATAGTTTACCAATGACTTCATTTTTATATCTTATTGTAACTCCTTCTTTATCACTCTTTAAGTCCGACGCGAAATGATTTCCATGATATTTTTCATTCATTACATGTAAAATTTTCAGGTTTTGGTCAAGCATATAGGCGCCCTTCGAGCATGCAAATATCAGATCATTATTTAGATCGATAAAGAAACCGGCGTTTAACATTGCCGGTGGAACAGAGTCTATAACTCCCAATAGTTCATTTGATTTTGTTTTGATATTTGACTTTCCGAATTTCCACATTTGAAAAATAATTTGCATAAACGAAATTCTCATTGTCCAACCACAGAGTAGGTACTATGGGCAAAGCGCTTGAATGACTTTTCATTTTCGTTCCAAAATCACAATTATCTACAATTATTTCGCATTTATTTTCAGAATTACATAACAAAATTTTGTGTGGTGATTTTGAGTTGTCAATCTCAACACCATGCTTGAGGTCTGGCGATAAAAGGCCTTTTATATTTCTGTAATTCTTGTTTTTAACCAGTTCGTAATTTTTGGTTTTGAGGTCTAAAATAAAATAACCTTTTTCGGCACAAAAAATTATTGAATCGCCACTCGAAGCAACATAATCATCACTCTCTTCAATCACCAAACTATTTGTGTTTATGTCAATAACATTTCCTATTCCGGAGATTATGTAGCGATTATTATAGATAAAATTACGTCCCAAATCAAATCTAACATAAGAACCGGAAATATTTTTTCTGGTTACCGGTGCGCCAAAAATTGTGTCTTTTGAAATTAACTCTCCCTGTGAAAAATTATACCTGACCAAATATGTATAAGAACCTATGGTATCTGCTTTATATTCAGCAACAATTAGTGATTTGACGACATTACTTTGGGCAGTGCATACGCACAAGCCAAAATTAATATATATAGAATAAAATACTTCATAACTTGTTTATAAATTATTTATTTCACCCAAAGACCATTTATAATTATTACAGTATCGGGGAACATGTTTTTAATTCGCTCTATTTCTGGCTGTTCTATCGAACCTCGCAATTTTAATTCTGTTATTTTGACGTTTTTAAAATCATCCGGAATAACAATATTGTCGATAAATTCTATTGAAATACGCTTGATTTCTTTCAATGAAAGCAATTCTTTTGGAAATTCTTTAACTCTAATTTCTATTCCCCAATCGGATGTGCTTTCCGATTCTAATTTTTGTTTCAAACCGACATTTTCTTCATCCTTTTTTCTTATCATCCAGGCTATTTGCGGCGTCAATGCAAAAGTTTTTTCATCCTGTTGCAAGCCAATAAATCCAGCCCAAAGTTCTAATGGGGTCGTAAGAACCGTACCGTCGTCAAACACCTCCTGAAATTTCAAATCCACTTTAACTATCTCATTAGGAAGGTTATCGCCGCCTGTCAAAGTTTTTAAATCATTTCTCTTTCCCTCTTTGTCGTAAGGGAAAAATTTAACAATCCATCCATCAATTGTTTGTTGCGAGCCATATTTTTTTTCGGTGTGATATTTGAACATATTTCTCCAAAAATCCTTATTTACAGATCCTTTGGACGCTTTTACAAACTCCTCCAATAAAGGTTCGATTTCGGATATCCACCAATCCAAATCATATTGGCGTAATTTTTTTGCTTTTTCCAGTATTTTTTCCCAGTCTTCGCTTGTACCTTTTAGTGTGATTTCAGGAATACCACAAACGACATATATCATAATATACTCAAAATAAGGCTTCATGGCTTCCATAACGGTTATTTCGGAAGCGACTTTTTCGACAGCGGTAGTTGTGGAAAAATCACACGACAAGATGTCGATTAATTCCTGTCCCGTATGCTTGCCGATTTGTTTTGTAAATTCGGGAAAAATTTCTTCCCACAAGCGGCTATTGCTACGGCTTGGGTTGCGCATCGAAATTTTGTCTGTTTCTACAATTAATGATACTTTTCCATTGAAATTCACAAATTTAGAGCGTAATTTTTCCGGATCTGCATTGATATGGCGGGCAAAACCTTGACTTATCAACAACCAAATCATGTCGGGCGACAATACGAAAGGTCGATGGTCGGCGTAGGCTTGATACATGCCGTTGAAAAAAGAATGATAGCCGAAATTCACTAATTCATTGGACGTTTCGCTTGTTGCAATGATATTGAACGGCACATTGAGCGCTACATTGGCCGGCACATCGTAACCAAGCAAAAACATTCGATCATATCTGTCGGGCAATAAATTGGCGTCCGACAAGATAAGTCGCTCATATATTGCATCTTTGGAACTTTGACGAAGTAAAGATTCCGGCTTCGACAGATCTTCAATTTTCATTATAGTCTGCTGTTGCGCGAAGACTATAACAGAATAAGACGCTAAGAAAGTTAGAAATATTTTTTTCATCTCATTTATAATTTATTTTTATGTTAATCAAATAATTACATACAATTTAATACATGTTTTTACGATGTAAAGATAGTTAAACTTTTCACATTCACATTCATTTTCTTAATTTTTTAAGGTGTCGATATTCGCCGATTTTGTCCAAGTTTGCGTTCTGCCTAATGCCGAAACACCTACATAACCTCTCAATTTCAATGTGTTTTTGTTTTCCAAATAGAAATAAGCCTTGTAGGTTTTGCCACTTTCAGGATCATAAATAGTTCCTCCTTTCCATTCTTTTTTTCCGTCAAATTCAAAATCTTTTAAAACCACCAATCCGACAA
>JAITGD010000024.1 GCA_031280885.1 Prevotellaceae bacterium
CTGGAGTTCAGACGTGTGCTCTTCCGATCTTTACAGCTTTGATGTAGTTTTTTTCGGCGGTATGAAAATCGAGTTGAATTTCGTGAGTTTTGACTTTTTCGTGCAGTATTGCGAATACCATGTATGGATTTACGGCTGTGGCGCCGAATCCGAAGAGAAGAGCGAAGTGGTTTACTTCGCGTGCTTCGGCGGTTTCGACTACGATGGCAATCTGCATCCTTTTGCGTTTATTGATCAGGTGATGGTGAACTGCCGACACTGCCAAGAGCGATGGAATGGCTGCTTTGTTACGTTCCAGGTCTCTATCGCTAAGAATCACGTAGTGGTATCCGTCGTCCACAGCTTTTTCGGCTTTACGACAAAGGTTTGTGAGGGCGTCTTCGAGGGCTGCGCTTGCTTGTTTTTCGTCGTTTACGGCAAACATCATCGGCAAGGTAAGCGACTTGAAGCCTTTGTAATTTAAATGAGTAAGTATGTCGAGATCCAAATTGTTTATGACGGGGCTTTGTAGCTTGACCATTTTACTCAGTTCGGGAGTGGGAACAAGCAGGTTTGCGTCTTGGCATCCGATATAAAGCGAGAGCGACATCACAAGTTCTTCGCGAATCGAATCGATTGGCGGGTTTGTAACTTGGGCAAAAAGTTGTCGAAAATAATTGAACAAGCGTTGAGGTTTATCGGACAATACGGCCAGCGGAGCGTCGTTGCCCATCGATCCGACGGGTTCTTTGCTTTCGGTGGCCATGGGTATGATGATTTTTTCGACGTCTTCTCTTGAATATCCAAAGGCTCTCAATCGTTGAAGGAGATTGTTGATTTCATATTTGACGGTTCTTCCCGACGAGATGTCGTCTAACTTGATTCGGTTTTTTTCTATCCAATCGCGGTAAGGATGTGCGTTTGCAAGTTCTGCTTTCAATTCGGCGTCGTAGTAAATTTTGCCTTCGAGGGTGTCGATCATCAGCATTTTGCCGGGTTGTAATCTTCCTTTTTCTTTGATTTCGATAGCTTCAAAGGGAAGTACTCCTGCTTCGGAGGCGACGACCATTATATCGTTTTTGGTAATCAAGTATCGGGCGGGGCGTAATCCGTTTCGGTCTAACATTCCTCCTGCATAACGTCCATCGGTGAATAAAAGGGTTGCCGGGCCGTCCCATGGTTCCATTATTATGCTGTGATATTCGTAGAATGCTTTCAATTCGTCGGAAATTGGGTTTTTACTGTTCCAACTTTCCGGCACAAGCATTGCAAGGGAGTGAGGAAGGGATTTACCCGACATCACAAGGAACTCAAGTACGTTATCTAAGGAAGCGCTGTCGGACATTCCGGGTTGAACTACGGGGAAAATGTCTTCGGGTTTGCCCAAATCGGGTACTTGCAGGACGCTTTCGCGGGCTTCCATCCAGTATCGGTTTCCGCGTATGGTGTTTATTTCTCCGTTGTGTCCCAAAAGGCGAAAGGGTTGGGCGAGATCCCAGCTTGGGAAGGTGTTTGTGCTGAAACGCGAGTGCACTAAGGCAAGTCCGCTGGTGAAATAAGGGTTTGTCAAGTCGGCAAAATAGTCGCGTAATTGCGTTGAAGTCAGCATCCCTTTGTATGCGATTCTTTGTGTGGAAAGGCTAACGATGTAGAAGCTGCGTTTATCGTCGAGGGAAGATTTATGGATTTTTTTTTCCATTTTTTTTCTTGCGATATACAGTTTTCGTTCAAGAACATCTTGTCTTTCTTCGCCTGTGATAAAGATTTGTTTTATTACAGGTTCGTTTGCTTTTGAAATTTCTCCAAGTATTTCGCTATTTACGGGGACGTCGCGAGTTGCGAGCATTTTCAGGCCTTCTTGTTCTACGATATTTTGAAGGACTTCCATACAAAGAGATGCTTGGTTTTCGTCGCGTGGCAAAAATACTAATCCTGTTCCATATTTTCCTTTTTCCGGGACTGGTATTCCTTGCAGAAGGATAAATTCGTGAGGGATTTGCAACATTATACCGGCTCCGTCGCCGGTTTTATTATCGGCGCTTTCGGCGCCGCGATGCAACATGTGTTCCAATACTTGCAAGCCTTTTTCGACTATTTCGTGGGATTTGTTTCCATGAATATTTACTAACAATCCTACTCCGCAAGCGTCGTGTTCATAATCCGGATGGTATAATCCAATTTCCTGCATTTAAATTAGAGTTAAAAATTTGACAAATGTAGTTATTTTCTTTTATGAGTGATTTCACTTGAAGTTCAAGCGTTCATTTCAGAGCTTCGATGCTTTTCATCCAAATTGCAGGATTTGCATCTCCGGGCATACGCCAGTCTCCGCGAGGCGAAAGGCTGACGGATCCGATTTTGGGTCCTTCGGGCATACAGGAGCGTTTGAATTGATGAGCAAAAAACCGTCTAAAAAAGGTTTCCATTGTTGTTACAATTTCCTTCGGCGAGTATTTTCCATCGAAAGCCTTCGAGGCCAAAAAGAGCAGTTTGTCGGGAGCAAATCCGTAGCGGATGAAATAATACATAAAGAAGTCGTGAAGTTCGTATTGTCCGACTATACTTTCGGTTTCTTGCACTTCGGGAATCAATTCGGGACTTACCGGAGTGTCGATTATGTCGCATAGAACCGATTCGGCGTCATTATTGTTGAGAGTTTCTGCGATATATTTCACAAGTGAGCGTACAAGGGTTTTCGGAACCGATGAATTTACGGAATACATCGAGATATGGTCTCCGTTGTAGGTGCACCATCCGAGAGCAAGCTCCGACATGTCGCCGGTGCCAACGACCAAGCCGTTTGTTTGATTGGCAAGGTCCATTAGGATCTGAGTCCTTTCGCGAGCTTGAGTGTTTTCGTAAGTTGTGTTATGGATTTCGGGCTTGTGTCCGATGTCGGCAAAATGTTGCAGACAGGCGGCTTTGATGTCTATTTCGCGGACAGTTACGCCGAGAGTTTGCATCAATCGCATAGCGTTTCGGTATGTACGTCGGCTTGTACCGAATCCCGGCATGGTTACTCCGATAACCGAACTGCGGGCTAAGCCAAGTCGGTCGCAAGCGCCGACGCAAACCAACAAAGCCAAAGTGGAATCCAAGCCTCCGGAAACGCCAATCAGCAAACTTTGCGCCGAAGTATGCTGCATCCTTCGGGCTAATCCGCAAGTTTGGATTGCGAGAATTTCCTCACAGTTTTCGTGTAGATGATCATCCGCCGGAACGAAGGGCAGGGGAGCGATGTGTCGTGTCAAACGGAATCCGGAAGCTTGCGGACAAGATATGTCGATGTAACGAATCCCGCAAACAGGCTGCGAAAAGGAATTGACGCGATGTCGCTCGGAAAGGAGTAATTCTATATCGATTTCGTTTATTGTCAATTGCGAATTTAGTTGAAATCTATTGGCTTCGGATAGTAATCGACCGTTTTCGCAGATAAGCGTATTGCCTCCGAAAACCAGATCGCTCGTTGATTCTCCAAGTCCCGATGATACATACACATAACCGGCTATGCAACGAGCCGACTGCTGTACGACCAGCGAGCGCCGATACTCATGTTTACCAACCAGATCGTTGCTGGCCGAGAGATTGAAAATCAGTTGTGCGCCAGCTGTTGCAAGGCTTGCGCTATGTGGCGACGGCACCCAAAGATCTTCGCACAGCTCGGCGCCGAAAACAAAGTCGCGACATCGAAATAAAAGATCGCATCCAAAAGGAAGGTTTTTAAAGCCCGCATAATCGACATTTTCGGCAGAATAATCAGAAGAGATAAACCAGCGCTTCTCGTAAAACTCGTTGTAGTTCGAAAGATGCTTCTTCGACACAATTCCAAGAATTTTTCCCGATTGACATACAACAGCACAGTTGAATAACCGCTCGTTTGCGAACACAGGAACACCGATTATAAAAATAAGATCCATAGAGCGAGTGGCGTCAAGCAGAGCAGAAACAGAAGCCTCGGCAGAGCGTATCAAAAAGCCTTGATTGAACAAATCGCCGCAACTGTAGCCCGTAATTGACAGTTCGGGAAAACACAGAATCTGAACTCCTTCCGCGCCAGCCTGCACGATCAGTTTTTGAATTTCTTCCGCATTATAAATGCAGTCGGCCGGACGAAGTCGGGGAACAGCCCCCGCAAGCCTTACAAAACCATAAGTATCTGTCGATAGCGAAGTTTTATACATTAGAATATTTTTATATATATCATTACCTGAATTTATTCGTTCTAAGGTGCTGCAAAGATATGATAAAATCTCTTTACCTGTTTTACAGCCAAATATTTTGCCTACTTTTGCCTTGTGAATTATTTAACGATATGCTACGAAAAGACATAATTATCAGCCTCTTTGTATGCGTCATAATTTTTGGCTCATGCTTTCGGACAGAACCGATAGCGGAGCTGGATCGCATTGGAATGATAATCGACAGTGTTGGTGCAAAATATGCTCCCGACAAACGTGATGCAGTGTACGAAATCAGCATCGAAAAACGTGAGAATACCATTCTTGTAGATGGTTTTACTTCCATAGCTGAGGCTCGCGACGAATTGGCCGAGAGGCTACAGGCCTTTGCGCCGACGGCAGTCGGGAATATTGTTCTGCTTCCCGACGAAAGTATTGGAGATAAGAGCTTCGGAATTATAAACGTGTCGGTTGCCGATGCGCGTACGGGAAACGATTACGACGCAGAAATGGCCACACAACTTCTACTTGGCTCGTCGGTCGAACTGCTGCAAAGGGATAATTGGTACAGAATCAGAACTTCCGAAGGATACCTTGCTTGGCTCGATTGCGGACTTGTAGTTCCCGTAAACAGCGATGAATGGAAGCGGTGGACAGAGGCTAAGAAGGTGATATTTACTGATGATTACGGTTTTGCGTATTCTGCTCCCCGCACCGATCGAAGGCGAGTTTCCGACTTGGTATTCGGCAACGTTTTGCGTATAGACGGCGAGGTAGGCAGTTTCTATCGAGTGCTTTATCCTGATGGTCGTCAAGCGTATATCCTCAAAACACAATGCCTGCCTTACGAATGTTGGATTGCCTCAATGGAAATTTCCGGCGAAAGCATTGTGCGAGAGGCGATGGCTCTTAAAGGTATTCCTTATATGTGGGGCGGAACTTCGGTGAAGGGGATGGATTGCAGCGGCTTTGTGAAGACTGTATATCTGCGACATGGACTTCGCCTCCGACGCGACGCTTCGCAGCAGGCTCGCACGGGCGCGCCGGTGGATATAAGCGATGGCCTAAAGAATCTTGGTGCGGGCGATTTGCTTTTCTTCGGACGAAAAGCTACTGAAGATCAGGCCGAAAAGATCCGTCACGTAGCCATTTACACCGGCGACGGCGATTTTATTCATGCTTCGGGATACATCCGCGAAAACAGCCTCATCGCCTCACGAGATAACTACGACAGTATCAATGCAAACGAACTTGTTTGTGCGAGACGTATTCTCGGCTACCTCGCTACGGACGGTATCGAATCTCTCGCCGATAAAACTATATATTAATGATATTTACAATATGAAAAGACGCAGTTTTATAAAGACTTCGACACTTGCGGCATTGACTGCCGCCGTACCTATGGCCGGCGCTTCCGGCGGTAAGTCAAAGAGCAGATCCTCAGCATCAAAAGGAAAGATGAAACTCACTTATAGACCTTACGATTTACAATTGAAGCACACCTTCACTATCGCTAATTCGTCGCGCACCATCACTCCGGTAGTTTTAACTGAAATAGAGTATGATGGCATAGTCGGTTATGGCGAAGCTTCGCTTCCTCCCTACCTCGGCGAAACGCAGGCTTCCGTAGTCGAGTTCCTGAAAAAGGTGCAGTTAGATGCTTTTTCCAGCCCTTTCGAGATGGAAGATATCCTTGCTTACGTCGATAAAATCGCTGAAAATAACACCGCTGCGAAAGCTTCGGTGGATATTGCTCTGCACGATCTTGTTGGCAAGCTCGTCAATCAACCCTGGCATCGTCTTTGGGGGCTTGATCCTGCAAAAGCGCCTGATACTACGTTCACTATCGGCATAGATACTCCGGAAATCGTCAAGCAGAAAACCGAACAGGACGCGCCGCTATACAATATATTAAAGGTAAAGCTGGGGCGGGCTAACGACCGCGAGATTATCGAAGCTATACGCTCGGTTACGTCTAAGCCTCTGGCTATTGACGCCAATCAGGGCTGGGGCGATAAGCGATATGCACTCGATATGATTTATTGGTTGAAAGAGCAGGGCGCTGTTATGGTGGAACAGCCTGTGTCAAAGCATCGTCTCGACGATTCTGCATGGATCACCGAACGCAGTCCTTTGCCTGTGTTTGCCGATGAATCGTTTCAGCGTTTGACCGACTTGATGCGTCTTCGCGGCGCCTTTACCGGCGTAAATATCAAGCTGATGAAGTGTACAGGTATGCGCGAAGCCTGGAAGATTCTGAATCTTGCGCGGGCAGTGGGCATGAAGGTAATGATAGGATGTATGACCGAGACATCGTGCGCTATTTCAGCCGCTTCGCAGCTTTCGCCGGCGGTCGATTGGGCTGATCTCGACGGAAATCTTTTAATCAGCAACGATCTTTATCGCGGTACGGAGGTTGTGGACGGACGGCTGGTCTTGAATAATCTTTCCGGAATAGGAGTGTTGCGTAATTAAAATAATTATTACCTTTGCGCCGCCAACGAGAGGCTCAAAGGCTATTGCTCGTTAGGCGTAAGTTCTTATAAAATAGATATTCGGGGTGTGGCGCAGTTGGTTAGCGCACCTGCTTTGGGAGCAGGGGGTCGTCCGTTCGAGTCGGACTACCCCGACTAAGAGGTACATACAGTTGGTCGATAAGGTGAAAAAGTTACATGCAGTACTTATAATATCCGCAATTTTCTTTGCGTGCAGAGAACCAGGACAGTTAGCAATAAACGTCAATTTCGGAACAATCGAAATTGAGCGTAACAATGCAGATTTATCGACCGATACTTCGATACGTTACCACGTCAGTATCAAGTACCTTAGTCCAGCTGACGCTCCGGCTGGTCTTCGCGATTCTATAATGAAGTTTACAGTCTCCTTTTTTTCAGCTTGGTTTCCTTCGGATGTAGCAGATTTCGACCTCAATACAGCCGTGAAAGAGGATATGATCAAGTTCCTTAGCGCTTCGGATGCAGTTAAATCTGAGGGCGATTATCTGGGAGATCGTTGTTTTGATCTTCGGGTCGAGGCAGAAACTCCGTATCAAAATAAAGCATTGATTTCGCTGATTTACAGTTGGTCGCTCTACGAAGGCGGCGCACATGGAAATCATGCTAAATATTGTATAAATATCAGCAAAACAAGCGGAGAGAGAATAACTTACAGCCATCTCATAAAAGACGAAGCAGCTTTGCTCTCCGTAGCGGAATTGTGGTTCAGAAATATGCACGGAATGAACTCCGACGAAGAAATGTATCGGATATACGATTTTGGAAAGGGACGTTTCCGCTTGTCAGAGAATTTTGCACTCACAGTTAATGGTTTAACCTTCTATTATAATCCTTATGAGATAGCGCCCTATTCGGCCGGTCAGATACAATTCACTGTGCCTTACAGCGAGTTACGGGATTGTATAAATTTCTTAGATTAACTTATACTGACAGGTCGGGGATTTGCTTATGACGCATTAATTATTGATTAAAACGATGAATACTAAATTACTAAAGCCTCTGTTGCCGTACCTGCTTGTGGTCGGTATTTTTGCCACAATATCGGTGGCTTATTTCGTTCCCGAGATCTTCGAGGACAAGGTGATGATTACCACCGACGGACTTGGAGGAGCCGGCGCCGGTCGCGAGGCTGGCGAACACTACGCCAACACCGGCGAAATTTCTCGATGGACTAACGGTCTGTTCGGCGGAATGCCTACATATCAGATAGCTCCACCTTCGCCAAGCTGGTTTCGTTACGCACAGCGGGCTTCGGGATTATTCTTGCCGGCGCCGGCAAATTATGTGTTCATGTTGCTCTTCGGATCTTTTCTTCTGTTCCTTGCGCTTGGAGGCGATTGGCGGACAGCAGCTTTGGGCGCTGTGGCATACGCTTTTTCCTCGTATTTCTTTATCATAATTCATGCAGGACACATCTGGAAAGTGTATGTGCTTGCGCACATTCCGCCCACTTTTGCGGGAATAATCTGGGCATATCGAGGCAAGTATCTACTTGGCGGCGCGCTTGCCGCTGTTTACTCTGCTTTGCAATTGGTGTCGAACCATCCGCAGATGAGCTATTACTTTGGATTACTGCTATCTATATATATTGTTGGACAGTTAATACACGACTTTCGTAAGCGCTCTTTGCCGCGATTTGTCAAGGCCAGCGCCATGCTTGTTTTAGCCGGATTTATAGCCGTAGCGCTCAACTCGTCCAATCTGTATCATTCGTGGGAATACTCGAAATACACCATGCGCGGCCCTTCGGAATTGACTGTCGGACAAGACAATCAAACCCAAGGTATCGACCGCGACTATGCCACAAGTTGGAGCTACGGACGAGGCGAAACTTTTTCCTTGATGATTCCCAACGTCAAAGGTGGAGCGACGGGTTATCTGAACGAGAACAGAGGGGCAGTAGCCAAGGCCGAATCGCGTTTCCGTCAGAATGTTGCACAGATGAACAGCTACTGGGGCGACCAGCCTTTTACGGAAGGTCCGGTTTATGTTGGCGCTTTTGTGATGTTCCTTTTCGTTCTGGGGCTGTTCATTGTACGCGGTCGTTGGAAGTGGATTCTTCTCTCTGGAACGATTCTGTCGATCTTGCTTTCATGGGGACATAACTTTATGTGGTTCACCGATTTATTTCTCGATTATGTTCCTTTATACGATAAATTCAGAACCGTGGCTTCTATACTTGTGATTGCAGAATTGACCATTCCGATGCTGGCAATTCTGGCTTTGATTAAGATAGTTAAAGATCCCGGCGTTATCGTGAAGTACGAGCGAGGATTTTACATATCTCTTGGATTTACAGCGGGTTTAACCTTATTGTTCATAGCGTATCCTCGTTTATTCAGTTTCGTCAGCAAGCAAGAGCTTGATTATTTTACTGAAAATATCCGCGCTAATGCTTCGCAAGCCTCTGTTATTCACGATTTCATAAATAGTTTAGAGACTGTTCGCATTTCGATATTTCGTTCCGACGCCTGGCGGAGTTTTGTAATCATACTTGTAGGAGCGGGAGCTATCTGGTTTTTTGCGCGCCGCAGGATGAAATCCATACTTTTCCTGACCTTGCTTGCAGTTCTGATTATGTTCGATATGTCGGTGATAAACAAGCGCTATCTAAATTCAAGGGACTTCAAACCTCGTCCGAAAATAGCCAGCAATCTCTTCCCGAAGACTGCTGCCGATGAAGAAATTCTGAAAGATACGACGCTTGGTTATCGAGTTTATAATCGCGCCGTAAACACTTTCAACGATGCAAGTACATCCTTCTATCACAGATCTGTAGGTGGATACCATGCGGCAAAAATGCGTCGCTATCAAGATTTGATTGAACGGCATCTGACGAAGATGAATCCCGCAGTTATCAACATGCTTAATACCAAGTACATTATCGTGCCGGATAACGATCAGGTTCGAGCAATTAGAAACGACAAAGCCTTAGGCGTAGCTTGGTTTGTGGACAGTGTGAAATGGGTAAATTCTCCCGACGAGGAAATAGCTGCCTTAGATGATTTCGATCCTTCAAAGACAGCGGTCATTGACAGACGATTCGAAGCGATAGTTCCGAAAAATCTCTCTATCCTTACCGACAGTTCCGCATACATTCGGATGCTTTCGTATGCTCCTAACCATCTGATTTATGAGTCGCATTTGGACGCCGAAAAGCTCGCCGTATTTTCAGAGATATATTATGCTCATGGTTGGCGCTCTTATATCGATGGTAATGAGCTTCCTCACCTGCGCGCTAACTACGTGCTGAGAGCCATGCCCATACCTGAGGGAAAACACCGGATAGAATTTATCTTCGATCCTCATTCATTTCACGTTACCACTACTGCGGCTAATGTTGCAAGCATAGTCTTGCTATTGATGCTTCTGTTTGTGATAGTTATGGAAATTCTTCGCAAGAAACGCGAACAAGAAAAGGCGACGAAATAAAAAGGCGATGAAATTCAGCATAATAGTGCCGATATACAACCGTCCCGACGAAGCGGTGGAATTGCTGGAAAGTCTGAATCAGCAAAGCCAAAAAAACTTTGAACTTGTTCTAATTGAGGATGGTTCGACCCTTCCCTGCTCCGATATCGTTTCTTTGTATGCTGATAAAATCGAGATAAATTATATCACAAAATCCAATACCGGACGTAGCGACACACGAAACGTCGGAATGAAAGCCGCTTGTGGCGATTATTTCGTGTTTTTTGATTCTGACTGTATAATCCCGCCGCAGTATTTCGAAACGCTCGAAAAGCGTCTGACAGACGATTATGCCGATTGTTTTGGCGGCCCCGACGCCGCACATGAATCGTTTACGAAGATACAAAAGGCTGTAAACTACGCAATGACCTCGTTTTGGACTACGGGCGGAATACGCGGAGGAAAGGTCAAAATGGAAAAATTCAAACCGCGCACTTTCAACATGGGCTTCGCTCGCAAAGTTTACGAAACAGTGGGCGGATTCAAAGATATGTTCGGAGAAGACATCGACCTTGCAATACGTATAAATAGAGCAGGTTTCGCTACAAAGCTATATTCCGACGTTTTTGTGTATCACAAACGCAGAGTCAGTCTGAAAAAATTTTATAAGCAAGTGAATATCTTTGGTCAAGCCCGTATAAACCTCTACATCTTGTATCCCGATTCTTTGAAACTCGTACACGCTTTGCCGGCCATCTTTGTCGGTGGAATTGCGGCAACTATTGCAATGGCGGTATTTTTTCCCCTCCTGATGATCCTGCCGGCCGCATATATATTGTTGCTTTTCAGCGATTCGCTGATTAAAAACCGCAGCATCGAAATCGCAGCGCTATCAATGGTAACAGGTCCTGTTCAAATCTTCGGATACGGACTTGGCTTTATTAAAGCATTTGTTCAAAAAGTCATTCTACGGAAAGGACTTGAGGACGTCGAAACCTTGAAAAAAGTGTATAAGTGATTTACTCATAACGAAAGTATCGACCTGTAAGCCTATTGGCGCAAATTAAAACAAGGATTGAGCTTCTGCCTTCTGCTTCCCGCTTTCTGCCTTCTGCATCCCGCTTTCCACAAAAAAGTATTACTTTTGCAACTCATAATTTTAATGTATAGTGAACTTTAAAATCGTATGGCTGACGACAAAATAATTTTTTCGATGGTGGGAGTAAATAAGATTTATCCCCCTAACAAACAAGTGCTGAAAGACATTTACCTCTCGTTTTTCTACGGAGCTAAGATTGGAATCATCGGCTTGAACGGCTCTGGCAAGTCGAGTCTGCTGAAGATTATAGCAGGAATCGATAAAAATACGCAGGGCGAAGTGGTATTTGCTCCGGGATATTCCGTTGGATATCTGGAGCAGGAGCCACAACTCGACGATAACAAAACTGTGAAAGAAACGGTGATGGAAGGCGTAAAGGAAATCGCCGATCTGCTAAAAGAATACGAGGAAGTAAACGCCCGTTTCGCAGAGGAACTTTCGGACGACGAGATGAACGCGCTAATTGAGCGTCAAGGAACTCTGACCGAAAGAATCGACGCTCTCGGAGGATGGGACGTCGATAGCAAACTCGAAAGAGCGATGGACGCCTTGCGTTGTCCCGACGAAAATCAAGCAGTGAAGCATCTCTCCGGTGGCGAGCGCCGTCGTGTAGCCTTGTGCCGCCTGCTCTTGCAGGAACCCGACGTGCTGTTGCTCGATGAACCAACCAACCATCTGGACGCCGAATCAATACAATGGCTCGAAATGCACCTCCAACAGTACAGCGGCACGGTTATCGCCGTAACTCACGACCGCTATTTCCTTGATAACGTTGCCGGATGGATACTCGAACTCGACCGCGGCGAAGGCATCCCTTGGAAAGGAAATTACTCGTCGTGGCTTGAGCAGAAGGCTAAACGTCTGGAAACCGAAGAAAAGCAGGAAAGCAAACGACGCAAAACCCTCGAACGAGAATTGGAATGGGTACGAATGTCGCCAAAAGCGCGTCAAGCCAAGTCGAAAGCCCGTCTCTCGGCCTACGAAAAAATGCTCAACGAAGACAGCAAGCAGAAGGAAGAAAAGCTGGAAATATTCATCCCCAACGGCCCGCGTCTGGGAGAAAAGGTAATCGAAGCCAAAGGTGTAAAAAAATCATACGGCGACCGCGTACTCTTTGAAAATCTCGAATTTTCGCTGCCTCCGGCAGGAATCGTCGGAGTGATTGGTCCGAATGGCGCCGGAAAAACCACGCTTTTCCGTCTGATTATGGGCATAGAACAAGCCGACGAAGGAAATTTCTCGGTAGGCGAAACCGTCAAGGTATCATACATTGACCAGCAGCATAAGTCAATCGACCCGGAAAAAACGGTGTATGAAACTATATCTGAAAACAGTGAGTATGTGAGGCTTGGTAATAAAGATATGAACGCCCGCGCCTACGTATCGCGCTTCAATTTCAGCGGCGCCGATCAGGAAAAAAAATGCGGAGCGCTGAGCGGAGGCGAAAGAAATCGCTTGCATTTAGCGCTGACTTTGAAGGACGAAGGTAACGTCCTGCTGCTCGACGAACCAACCAACGATATCGACGTAAACACCCTGAGAGCCTTGGAAGAAGGGCTGGAAAACTTCGCAGGATGCGCCGTAATTATATCGCACGACCGCTGGTTTCTCGATAGAATTGCCACTCATATCCTTGCTTTCGAGGGCGATTCGCACGTGCATTTCTTTGAAGGTAGTTACAGCGAGTACGAAGAAAATAAAAAGAAACGGCTTGGCGATAACGCCCCGCATCGCGTCAAATACAAAAAACTTGTGGAATAGCAGAGATACTAAGTCGTAAATTCTAAATTTTAAATGAAATAAATATGCAAAACAGAATAAATAATCTATTCGGAATAAAATATCCCATCGTTTCAGGTGGGATGGTTTGGTGCAGCGGTGGTCGCTTGGCCGCTGCTGTGAGCGAAGCCGGCGGACTTGGACTTATTGGCGCCGGATCTATGACCCCCGAAATCCTGAAAGAAAATATACGCAAATGCCGCTCGCTTACCGATAAACCATTCGGAGTGAACGTCCCGCTGATTTATGCGGAAATCGACGCGATTATGCGCGTCATCGACGAAGAAGAAGTGAAGATCGTCTTTACTTCGGCCGGAAATCCGAAGACATGGACAAAATCCCTCAAAAACAACGGTGTTACCGTAGCCCATGTAGTATCAAGCTCAAAATTTGCACTCAAAGCTCAGGACGCAGGCGTCGATGCTGTGGTGGCCGAAGGTTTTGAAGCCGGAGGACACAACGGACGCGAAGAAACTACTACTATGGTTCTGATTCCTCAAGTGCGCCGAGCCATCGAACTGCCACTGATTGCCGCTGGCGGAATCGCTACCGGCGAAGGAATGGCCGCCGCAGTAGCACTGGGCGCCGACGGTGTGCAGATTGGAACCCGATTCGCCCTAACCGAAGAAAGTTCAGCCCACGAAAGCTTCAAAAATGCCTGCCTTAGACTGCCCGAAGGAGAAACTATGCTTATTCTTCGCAAACTTTCGCCTACAAGAATGATAAAAAACGACTTCTTCAAACTGCTGATAGAAGCCGAAAATCGAGGAGCTTCAGGAGACGAATTGCTCGAAATTATAGGCAAAGGACGCTCTCGCAAAGGCATCTTTGAAGGAAATCTATCAGAAGGAGAACTCGAAATAGGCCAGGCATGTTCGCTGATAAACGAGATAGAACCCGTCGAAAATGCAGTAAAATCGCTGATTGACCAATACAAGGCAGCCACAGAAAAATTGTCCGAAATGCGTTTTAACTGAAAACCATAATCATCCGAAGTAATGAAAAACTATCGCAAGGAATTATGGTTCGAAACCACGCGGCGACGAGCCTTTATCAACATAACTCCACAAGTGGAACAGTGCTTGGCAGAAAGCGGCGTCGCAGAAGGGCTGCTGCTTTGCAACGCTATGCACATTTCGGCCAGCGTTTTTATTAATGATGACGAAAACGGGCTGCATCACGATTTTGAAACATGGCTCGAAAAACTGGCGCCGGAAAAACCTCACTCACAATACCGACATAACGGTTACGAAGACAATGCCGACGCTCACCTTAAAAGGCAAATCATGGGGCGCGAAGTGGTGATTGCCATAACAAAAGGCCGTTTGGACTTCGGTCCATGGGAACAAATATTCTATGGAGAGTTCGACGGTATGCGTAAAAAACGTGTCCTCGTGAAAATCATTGGCGAATAATCGAATGAACGAATATCCATACGAAATTCACGAAATTTACGAGCTTTTCAAAGACTATCCGCGACTCTGTACCGACAGTAGAAAACTGATTCCCGACTCAATATTCTTCGCTTTGAAGGGAGCTAACTTCGATGGTAACAGCTTCGTAGAGCAGGCCTTGCAACAGGGCTGCGCCTTTGCCCTTACCGACGACCCTGCTATGGCGCGAATACCCGGAAGTATCTTTGTAAATGATGTGCAAACTGCTCTCCAACAGCTCGCTGCCTTACACCGACGGATGCTCGCCGTTCCAATGCTCATGATCACAGGCACAAACGGAAAAACTACCACCAAGGAACTCACGAAAGCCGTACTGTTACAGAAGTATAGCATTACAGCTACCGAAGGAAATCTGAACAATCACATAGGCCTCCCGATTACCTTGCTTGGGATGAATGACAACACGCAATTCGCTGTGATAGAAGCCGGAGCTAACCATCTCGGCGAAATTGCCACGCTGTGCAATATTGCCGCTCCCAATTATGGGCTGATTACAAATGTAGGCAAAGCGCATCTCGAAGGTTTTGGCTCGTTTGATGGAGTAAAGACCGCAAAATCAGAATTGTACGACTATCTGCAACAAACAAACGGAATGGCTTTCTTCAATGCCGACGACCATGAAATAGTTTCTATGATAGACCGACATCCGAACCTGCGACGTACAGCCTACGGAGCCAGCCTTTTACAAGCCGTCGGAACGATAGCGAAAGATCTCCGTCTGACAGTAAATACTCGCAATCCGGAAATGAATATCAGCACTCAGATGGCTGGTCAATACAATCTGAATAACATACTTGCAGCCACAGCGGTGGGGCTGTACTTCGGAATCGACATCCAAAGTATAGCAAATGCAATCGAAGGTTTCAGGCCTGCGGATAATCGCTCGCAACTTATTACCGACGGCGAAAATACTGTAATTATGGACGCTTACAATGCTAACCCTTCGAGCATGACGGCCGCTGTAAATAACTTCGCCGCACTCGAAGGTAAAAAAATTGCTATCCTGGGCGATATGCTCGAACTTGGAAACGAGGCCGATAGGGAACATCGCTCCATTCTGGAACTTGCCGACAGCAAAGAGCTAAAGCAAATCATGCTCGTGGGACAAAACTTCGCGGCAGCAGCTAAGACGGTCAAAGTAAATACTCCGCTTAAGGTCTTCAAGAACAAGGAGGATATACTGAATTACCTCCGCGATAATCCACCCAAAGGATTTACCATCCTGGTAAAAGCCTCGCACGGAATAGCTCTCGATGCGCTCGACAAGGTTTTATTGAGTAATTAAACAAAATCAAAAGATATGAAAATAGCTTTAATTGGATACGGAAAAATGGGACGAACTATCGAACGATTCGCCCTTGAACGCGGACACCAAATAGCCCTAAGAATCGACAAAGATAATACCGACGACCTGCAATCGGAGGCTTTCCGCCGGGCCGACGTCGCTATCGAATTTACCGGACCCGAAACAGCCTTCGATAACGTCAAAGCCTGTTTCGATGCACAGATTCCCGTAGTAAGCGGCTCTACAGGCTGGCAAAACAGGCTCGAAGAGGCGCGAAAAATCTGTATCGACACAGGAGGCGCTTTGCTATACTCGTCGAATTTCAGCGTAGGCGTGAATATTCTATTTGCAATAAACTCAAAACTTGCCGCTATCATGCGACATTTTGGCGATTATGAGGCGTCTATCACCGAAATCCACCACATACACAAACAGGACGCGCCAAGCGGAACCGCTATCAGCTTGGCCGAAGGGCTTATCGATAATATAGGACGAAAAACCCGCTGGAAACTTAACCATCAGGACGCTCCCGAAGATTTGAATATCACCGCAATACGCGAAAACGAAGTGCCGGGAACCCATACCGTAACATACGAAAGTAGCGTTGATTTAATCGAACTTACTCACCTTGCAAAAAACCGCGATGGCTTCGCCCTCGGAGCCGTAATCGC
>JAITGD010000036.1 GCA_031280885.1 Prevotellaceae bacterium
TTACTTTTGCATCTGATTAATACGGCTTGTTGCAATATGATGACTTTTAGAAGTTCGATTTTTTATGTATGCTTGCTGATTGCCTCGATGATGGTTTGCAAGCGCTCGTATGGACAGGAGGCGCTCGTGGGATTGAACGAAAACTCTCTGCTGACGAAGGCGTTGCAAAACCTGCGGCCACTCGTCAAATCGCCCGAACCTCCGCTGGAAATACCTTTTGTCGATGATTTTGCGCAATCGTCCACAAGCCCCGACTTTCGCCGATGGAGCATCTATGAATCGGTTTTTGTCAACAGCACGTATTCCATTAATTCACCGACTATTGGCGCGGCAACTTTCGATCCTTTCGATTCAAAAGGACGCATCTACTCCCATGCAAGTCAGGGAGTTTTTCCTGCCGACACTCTGGAATCGCGCGAAATCAATCTGAATTACTCGCCGAGCGATTCTATATATCTGACTTTCTTCGTCCAACCGCAAGGATACGGAGACATGCCCGAAGCAAACGACACCTTCGCTTTGGAATTTTATTCCCCTGATTCACAGACTTGGACGCCTGTGTGGTCGGCCTCAGCTTCGGTCGGCGATTCGACCTTGACGTTGGCAAATCATCTTCAGGAAACGCACAAAACTCTCGCACTGAAAGTTTCGTTTTATCGTATCGACATAAAAATCAGCGAGCCGGCCTATCTGCTGTCGGGTTTTCGTTTTCGTTTTGTCAATTATGCCAGCATATCCGTTCATCCTGATTTTCCGGGACGAAGCACGGCCTGCGACCATTGGCATCTGGATTTCGTTTATCTCGACCGAGGACGAAGCATGGCCGACGCCCGAATACCCGACATAGCTCTGACAAAAGCGCAGGCTCCTCTAAGCACGATTTACGAATCGGTGCCGGCACGACATTTCGACAAGGCCAAAGCCGACCTCTTCGGTAATCCTACAAATCTGGAAATCACATACGTCAATCTGGGCTGGGGGACGAAAAGCGTTACCCGAAACTTTCGATTCCGCAGTCTTTACGGCGTCGGTAACACCGTGTCGCACACAGGAGGTTCGGAAAATGTGCACGACGGAGAAATCATTCCTTTTTCATACGCCGTGCCTCAATACGATTTTTCTATTCCCGACGATTCGGGCGCTTTCGAGATACGCAGCTGGTTAGTAAGCGATTCCGATCCTTCGCCCTTCCGCCGAGCTTTGAGAGCTAACGATACCACGATTTATGTGCACAAATTTCACGATTACTACGCCTACGACGACGGCACGGCCGAAAACGGATACGGTCTCTTCGGTAGCGGAACCGCAGGAGGACGAGTGGCCGTGAAATTCTATAATTACGAGACTGATAGCCTTCGCGGTGCATATATGTACTTCAATCGCGCCTTGAACGAGGCTAACGTACATGACTTTCTTTTAGCAGTGTGGGACGATAAAGGAGATGGAACTCCGGGCGAACTGATTCATTATGAATCGGGAGCGCGTCCTGTATTCAAGGACAGCCTCAATCGCTTCGTCGCGTATCGATTCTCAAAACCGGTTTTCATATCAAAAGGACAAAACTATTATCTTGGATGGATTCAAACGGGCGAAAATTTTCTCAACATAGGATTCGACCGAAATAGAAATCACCGTGATAAAGCGTTTTACAATATCGGACAGGGATGGGAACAATCGATTTTCGACGGTTCTCTGATGCTTCGTCCGATTTTTTGCCGCACGGCGGAGAATTTTCCCGACGATAGCGAAAATCTGAGCGACGAACAGGAACAAAGAAGCTCGTCGCGAGGATACTCGGCCTATCCGAATCCGACGAAAGGTCTGATTTATCTTACTGAAAACGATAGTACTCCGATGGAAGCCTCGCGTGTTAATCTCTACGATTTATCGGGACATTTAGTAAAATCCTTCCCAAACGTAAGCGGAAATATCGACCTCAGCACACTCGCTACGGGAATATATCTGATGCTTTCGTGGGATAAAAACGGAGAATCCCGCGAAACAAAAAGAATCATCGTTGAATGAAACAGGATTGCAAGAACCAAGAGCCAAAAGCCAAGACAGCTACGCAGTCTGGCTTGATGAAACAGCCTTCGTGGAACTTTCGTGGAACTTCGTGTAAGGTTTTTTTACACAAAAAAAGGAAATAGATTATGGACTGCGTAGCTCTCTTAATTCTTAATTTTTAATTCTTAATTTTTAAATGAGACTATTAACAATATGTGTTTTAGCGGCGGTTTTGGTCGGCGCATGTAAATCGAAAAAAGATCAGGATAATCAAAATATTATGAATACTGACACAAATAACGAAATTCTTGCCAATATATTGAGCAGAACGAGTATAAGAAATTATTCCGACAGGGAAATATCCGTCGAGGATATGAACAAGTTGCTGAAAGCCGCTATGTCGGCGCCTTCGTCGAAGGATAGACGACCTTGGCATTTCGTTGCAATTTCGGATAAAACTATTTTAAGCTCTCTGGGAGAACGACTTAAAAACGCCTCCTGCCTGAACGGAGCAAACAAGGCTGTGGTGGTTTGCGGCGATGTAGAACTTTCCGACAATTGCTGGTTTCTGGATTGCTCGGCGGCAACGCAAAATATCTTGCTTGCAGCTCATTCGATAGGTATCGGTGCGGTGTGGACTGCCGCTTATCCCTACGAGGACAGAATGGCCGTAATCAGCGAAATACTCGAATTGCCCGAAAATATCAAAGCTCTGGCAGTGATTCCAATGGGCTATCCCACAGAGGAAAACAAAGCGAAAGATAAATTCGACGAAACAAGGATTCACCTCGATAGATGGTAAGCGATGCTTACGAATATCAAAATAGAAAATTTTAAGAAGCTGGAATCGGTCTCTTTTCCGGTGTCTTCTTCCGTTGTAATTATCGGGCCGAATAATTCGGGAAAATCTACGATTTTTCAGGCTCTGTGCTTGTGGGAAATCGGCGTCAGAAACTATATCGCGGCGAAGGAGCAGGGAAAATTGGACGCAAATGAACAAGTAATTCTCAATCGTAAAGATTTGCTTAACAGCCCTATATCAGACGTGCGATTTCTTTGGCCGGAACAAAAAACACATTTGACGTCCACAGAAAAAAATCAACAAAATATTATCTTGTCGGTAGAATTGACGGGCGAAAACAAAGGGGAAATCTGGAACTGCCGCGCGGAATTTTATTATTATAACGCCGAATCGTTTTCGTGCGAGATAAAAACCGGCTTGAACGAGATAAAAAAACTGTACGATGAAGGTAACGGCCTTCATTTCGGCTTTTTACAAGCCATGTCGGGTATTTCGACTTCGGAGGACAAACTGACGCAAGGCTCAATCAAGCGAAAACTTGGCGAAGGTAAAACAGCTGAGGTGTTGCGAAATATCTGTTATGAAATTCTTTATCCCGAAATAGCATCCAAAGATATTTCCAAGATCGACTGCACGTGGCGAAGGCTGTGCGAAACCGTCGAACCGATGTTCGGCGTAAAACTGGAACAACCTGAATATGTTAAATCTACAGGTTTAATTCACTTTGAATATTCGGAAAACGGCATAAAATATGACGTCGCCTCGGGAGGACGAGGTTTTCAACAGACGCTGCTGCTTTTTTCTTACATGTTCGCCAACCCCGGTACGGTGTTGCTTTTGGACGAACCCGACGCGCATCTTGAAGTAATCAGACAAAGAGATACATTTCGGAAAATCAATGAAATTGCCGCCGAAACCGACAGCCAGATCATCATCGCTTCCCATTCGGAAGTCGTATTGAATGAGGCTGCGGAAACGTCAAGTGTAATCGCACTTGTCGAGAATCGGGCGATTCCTTTGAATGTTTCTACAAAATCACAGTCTATCAGATATATCAAAAAGGCTCTGACCGAAATATCTTGGGAAAAATATTATCTGGCTCGAATCAAAGGTCATGTATTTTATTTGGAAGGCGCTACCGATTTGCAAATGTTGCTTCATTTTGCCAATAAGCTGCAACACAAGGCGGAATCGTTTCTGCGCGTAGCCAATGTTCAATATACTTCTGATAATGTTCCGGGAACAGCCATCAACAATTTCGCCTCATTGCAAGCGATTTTTAACGAACTCAGAGGATTGGCCTTGTTCGACAATATTCCGAATCTGCAAGAAAATCCAAGATTGAAAATTGTTTGTTGGCGAAAACGAGAAATGGAAAATTATTTTGCTCGTCCCGAACTCTTGCTTAAATATGCTAAACTGCTGCAATTCAAATATCCGAAGTTTACACAACGGCAGTTGGAAGAAACAATGCAACAGACTGTATCCGATTATACCTTACCTGTTTACTTGAAAAATCCCGACGATGAATGGTGGGACAATGCCAAATTGTCCGACGAGTGGTTGGACAAGATTTTCCCCGAATTTTACAGACAATCGGGTATCCCGCAAGATTTTTACAAACGCGATTATTATCAACTTATTTCTTTAATGGATAAACAGGATATTTCTGATGAAATTTCCGAAAAATTAGATCTTATTTACGACACTTTGAATATTTATTGATTTTTTTACGATGAAATTATACGATTTCGACACTTGCGTGGAACGCAGAAATACCGACAGCGAAAAATGGAACTGCTGCACCGAACGATTCGGTACCAACGAGATCATCCCTTTGTGGGTGGCCGATATGGATTTCAAAACCCCCGACTTCGTGATGGACGCTCTGCGCAAACGCATGGACCACGAAATTCTGGGATACGCATACAGACTTGATTCGTTTTACGAATCGCTGAAAAACTGGCTTAAACGTCGCGCCGGCTGGGAAATAGACCTGTCGGATCTGAGTTTTGCGCCCGGAATAGTTCCGGCATTTAATTTCGCAGTGCTGGCATTTACCGAGCCGGGAGATAAAATACTGATTAATTCGCCTGTATATCATCCTTTTATGTACGCCATAAACGACCATGGACGTACTATTGTGAAAAATTCGCTGACGCTCGACGACAAAGGACTGTACTCTATTGATTTCGATGATCTTGAAGCAAAACTTGCCGAAGGAGTGAAAATGTATCTCTTTTGCAGTCCGCACAATCCCGTAGGCAGAGTTTGGACTCGCGAAGAATTGCAGCGCATAGGCGATTTGTGCGTTAAATACGAGGTGCTGCTTATTTCGGACGAAATACATTCCGACTTGATATTTCGGCCTCACAAACACATACATACCGCGTCGCTATCCGAATCAATCGCCCGACAGACCGTTACGCTGCTTGCGCCCAGCAAAACTTTCAACCTCGCCGGAACTTCGACCTCAGCAATACATACGGTAAACCGAAGGTATTTAGATGCTTTGAACAAATTGATAAACTCGCTGCACATAACGCAGGGGAACATTTTCGGCAACGTGGCTTTCGAGGCGGCATACAACTTCGGCGACGAATGGCTCGAACAATTGCTTGTATATCTCGAAGGAAATTTCGACTATATCATTGATTATGTTGATGAACACATACCCGGAATAAAGATCCGCAAGCCCGAAGGAACCTATCTGATGTGGCTCGATTGTCGCGAACTTGGGATGAATCAGCAGGAACTCAACACCTTCATGGTGCAAGAGGCGAAATTAGCAATGAACCCCGGCACTCTGTTCGGCGATGAAGGTGCTGGTTTTATGAGGCTTAACGCCGCAACGCCCCGCTCAATACTGCGGGAAGCCATGCTCAACCTGCGAAATGCTGTCGGACGATTGCCCTCGCACAAACACGGTTGAAGTTTGATTTAAATCTCAAGCAAACCTTCGGGAAGAGTGGTTATCAGTGTTTTATCCTCATCGTTGATGCCGACGATAAGTTCTTCGTTGATAGGTATGAGAAATTGTTTTTCGTCTTTACACACTTCAAAGCAAGGATTTTTGGGGTAATCGAAGAAATCTGTGATTATTCCTATTTCTCCAAGTTTTTCGTCGCGCACAGCAAAGGAAATCAAGGCAGCAAAGCCCGACACCTCTGTTTCGGGTTTTTCGGCGATGGAATTATCAGCATGTAAGCGTTTTCCTACAAGTTCGGAGGCTAATTGTTCCGATTCCATGTTTTCAAAAATCACCTTGACTTTTCCGGCAAAAGGTTCAAAAGTTTTGAAATAAAAAGGAACCGGCAATCCATCGATTACGATGAATACCGGTTCTTTCAAATCAAGGCTTTCGGGGGCGATTGCGTCAAATCGTATGATCAATTCCCCCTTGGCGCCGAATGTTTTCAGTACTTCGCCGACACCGGTTCGTACTTTTTTCCTCACCTTTCGATTATGCTTGTTCGGTCGGTTCGGCGGCTGGTTCGTCCGATTCGGTTGATTCGGTCGATTCAGCCTGTTTTTCTTCGTTTTCAGCAGCTAAAGCCTTAGCTGCTTCCATACGTTTTTGCGCCAATTTAGCTTCCGTTGCCTCTTTTACTTTGGCTTCGGCCTCTAAGCGCTCTTTGTCGCTTTTACGACTTTCTGTTGCTAAGCGGTCTTTTTTCGCCTGAATTTTAGCTTCTTGCTCGGCGAGCCATGCGTTGAAACGCTGGTCGGCGACTTCAAGCGTAATTGCGCCTTTTTTTACACCGATAAGCAGATGTTTCCTAAGAAGTACTCCCTTGTACGACAGGATTGAACGACAAGTGTCGGTGGGCTGCGCGCCGCAATCAAGCCAATACAAAGCCCTGTCCATATTCAATTCTATGGTAGCGGGATTGCTATTTGGATTGTAAACTCCGAGCTTTTCGATAAAACGCCCGTCGCGTGGAGCCCTGCTGTCGGCTGCTACGATGTGATAAAATGCGAAATCCTTTTTTCCGCGTCTGGCTAATCTGATTTTAACTGCCATTTTATAAATTAATTAAGTCATTAAACTTACTACCCTTTAACTCGTAAAGGCCTGCAAAGGTAAACATTTTTATTTAATCGCAAAGCAGAAGGCAGAAAGCAGAAGGCAGAAAGCAGCATGGAACACACCTTCTGCTTTCTGCTTGCCTGCGTAGCAGCACAGAAAAACGAAACAAATTGAGCGGCGATGTAGAGACGTCAAAAAATAATGTGGGATAGAAATACATGGAGATTAAATAGCACCTCAAACTTTTTTTGAACCAAAATATGGTTTAGCGCCTCAATTTAAAAATTAAACACTACCTTTGACTTTTATTTTATAAAGGTCATAAACAATGAAAACAAAAACTTTATTTGGCGCAATGCTAATGATGTCAATGCTTATCGGATGTTCGCAAGCGAATTCAGACAAGGAAAAAACGGGGTATTTACTGTGGAAAATCTCAGGAAAGGACTTGAAAAAACCCTCGTATCTGCTTGGAACTCTTCATCTTGAAGCAGGAACTTATATTGACAGTATCCCCGGAGCTCGTAAAGCTCTGAATGACTGCGAGCAAGTGATAGGCGAGGTCGAAAGTTCAAATCCTATGGAGATGCAGGCTCAGGTGCAGGAGTACATGAAAATGCCCGAAGACACAAGCTATCGAATGCTCTATGCCGACGAAGATTATGAGCTTGTGGACGAAGGTTTGAAATCGACTCTCGGAGTGGGATTAGAACAGCTGGGAATGTTCAAACCCAGCGCCTTATCGGCAATGTATGCCGTGGCTTTGTGCCACAAAATTCTGCCGGGCGTAAATCCAATAAACACAATCGATTTCACCGTACAGCAGGAAGCTGTCAAAAATGATAAGCCCGTCGAAGGTTTAGAAACAGCTGAATTTCAAGCAAATTTGCTTTTTAATTCGGACAATCTGGCGCATCAAGCCGAAAACTTACTCTGCAATCTGAAAAATCAAGAGTACGGAATTGCCATGATGCGAACGCTTGTAGATGATTATCACAAAGCTAACCTCGATGGATTGTATGAAAAATACACAAACGACAAGGACAATCCTTGTCCGGCTTCGCAGGAAGAAATCAACGCAATGGTGAATCAACGCAACGAAGATTGGGTGCAGAAATTACCGGAAATGATCAAGGAAAAGTCCTCATTTATAGCGGTTGGAGCAATGCACCTCGCCGGCGAAACCGGCTTGCTCTCAAAACTCGAAAAAGAAGGATACACTGTGCAAGCAGTGAAAAAGTAAATGGGAACCAAGAGCCAAGATTATTGGAACCAAGAATCAGGATTTCAGGAGCCAAGACATCTTGACTATCCAAAAGTTTTGGCTCCTGGTTCTTGCAATCTTGGTTCTTGGTTCCAAAAAATTATTTTTATGAAATCTATTATTATCATTAGTTCCAATCTTGGTTCTTGTAATCTTGGTTCTTGGTTCATAACTCTGTTATTTGCAGCGAGTTTGCCTTTTTGTACGCCTTGTTTGGCACAAAAGCCTCCGGTCGAATATAAATTCACCGTCGAGAAGGAGGCGCCTTACACCAAAGTTAAAAATCAGGCAGCATCAGGCACTTGCTGGTCTTTTTCGGGAATTGGCTTTCTCGAATCGGAGATTCTGCGTAAAGGCGGACGCGACACCATGCTCTTTTCCGAAATGTGGGTTGTGCGCCACATTTACAAGGAGAAAATCGAAAAATATGTAAGAATGCACGGGAAAATTGAGCTTGCCGGCGGCGGTTCTTTTTTCGACGTGCTGCACGCTTGCAAAACCTATGGAATGGTGCCGGAAACAGTCTATTCAGGTCTGCTTCCCGGAAGTAATTCGCATAATCATAATGAGTTAGATAGAGTTATGGCCAGCTTTGGCAAGACCCTTGTCGAAGGAAAAAAACTGAGCAATGGCTGGCGCAAAGCCGCCGACGGTATTCTCGACGCTTATTTGGGCGAACTTCCTACGGAATTTACGCAGAATGGAATTAAATATACTCCCGAATCGTATATGGAGGCTACAGGGCTGAATGTCAGCGATTATGTTTCGATAACATCTTTCACGCATCATCCTTTCTACAGTTCGTTTATTTTGGAAATTCCCGACAATTGGATTTACGAATCCTCGTACAATCTTCCCATTGACGAAATGATGTCTGTAATCGATAGTGCTTTAAATAAGGGATTTTCGGTGGCTTGGGGTTCCGATGTAAGTGAAAAATCTTTTTCGAGAGATGTGGCAACTATTCCCGAAGAGAAAATCACAGAGCAAGTAGGTACAGATCAGGCTAAATGGACCGGAAAACCCGCGCAAAATGTTGTAGAATTACTCCCTTCGGAAAAGACAATAAGTCAGGAAATGCGTCAGGAAGCCTTTGATAATTACGAAACAACCGACGATCATGGAATGTTGATGGTCGGTTTGGCAAAGGATCAGAACGGAAAAAAATTCTACAAGGTGAAAAATTCCTGGGGAATCGGAGGAAAATACAAGGGATTTCTCTTTGTATCACAGTCTTTTGTGCGATACAAAACTATAAATATAGTGCTGCATAAAGACGCCGTCCCGGACGAAATCCGCAAAAAGCTGGGATTCTGATTTTTGATGATCTTTAAATTTTGACCTTGTATTTCGAAAAGATGCTCTCTGTCAGCGCAGAGTAAATTTTTTTCTGTTCGTAATTTAAACTCAGCAAGTGCTTTTCGACAGTAAGCCGGTCGCCGCGCCGCGCCGGACCTGTTTGAACTTCCGAAGGATTTCCCGAAGCAAAAGCCTTGCGTACAGTCTCATTTACAAGAGCTTCGAGAAGATGCGGATCTACTTGCGATTCTTTGCAAATATCAAAAGCTTCGGTCAAAAGCAAATTCACAAAGTTGCAGGCAAAAACAGCGGCGATGTGCAAGGATCGTCGTTGCGATAAATCGGTAGTAAACACTTGTTTAGATATTGTGCGGGCAAGTGAAATTATTTTCTGTAGAATTGCATCCGATTCCGACTCAACTAAAACCGGAATAGCCGAGAAATCATCAATAAGACAGGACTTTGAAAAAGTTTGCAAGGGATACAGCACTCCGCAATTTTTTCCGCACGATTTCAGAGCTTCAAGTCCCGTACTTCCGGAAATGTGCAAAACTATGGCCGAAGTTTGCGACAATTTGTCGGCTACATTTTCAATCGAAGCGTCGGGAACTGCAAGTATCACAAAATCGGACGAATGGGCAACTTCGGCAACAGAAGATACTGCCGAAGCGCCTGTGGTTTCTGCAAGATACACAGCATGTTCCCTCGTCGGAGCGTAAATGTGCACAATTCTGTGTCGCGCCATTCGGAAAGCGCTTGCCAAAGAAAGAGCCACATTTCCGGCTCCTACAAAAGAAATATTCATCCGGATTTTAGATTTTACACCTGATACAGAAAACGTTTTATGCTTTTTTTCGGAGTTTTTTCAAATTCTTCGGGATAAATTTTGACCCGCGAAATCTGGCTATAATGAGGCAGTTCGCTGTTGATCAAGATTCTTGTCTCTTCCAATTTCTTTTCGATATCGTCGTTTGACAATCCGTCGCGATATGCGGCGTCAAAATCAGGAAAAACCAGAGCAATAAGTTTTCCGCCGGAATCAATTATCAATGATTCAGACACATAATTATCATTATTATATCTGCTTTCGATTTCTTCGGGATAGATATTCTGTCCCGAAGGGCCAAGTAGCATATTCTTCGATCGTCCTTTAATGTACAGATAACCATTGCGATCAATTATTCCCAAATCGCCCGTGTATAGCCATCCGTCCTTCATACATTCGTCGGTTGCTTCCTTATTTTTATAATATCCGAGCATGACGTTGTCGCCTCGCACAACAATCTCTCCGGGAATGTTTTCGGGGTCGTTTGAATCGATTTTGATTTCCATTCTCGGAGCAGCTTTTCCGCACGAAAACATTGGAATTTTGTCCCAAATCTCGTAGGAGATTATAGGAGCGCACTCGGTCATTCCATAACCTACTGTGTATTTGAAACCTATCCGGCGAAACAGTTTTTCTGCATCAGGATTGAAGGCTGCTCCTCCGACGATTACTTCAAAGAAATTTCCGCCGAAAAAGTTTGTTAGTTTTTCGTTTATTCTTTTCAGGATACGTTTATCAACCACAGGCAGTTTCATTGCCAATCGCACAAAAGGTTTATTGATTGCCGGAAGCAGTTGTTTTTTGTAAATTTTTTCTACTATCAGAGGCACAGATATTACCAGCGTCGGCTTTATGCTTGCAAAGGCTTCGAGAATTATTTTCGGGGTAGGGGCTCGGGTCAGAAAGTGCACTTGACATCCTTTAAGAAACTCAAACAGAAACTCAAAGGCCATTCCATACATGTGCGCCGTTGGCAACATCGATACCACCGAATCGCCGTGTTTCATATCGGGAAGCGCTTCTTCGGCAAAGAGCATATTCGAGAGTAAACTTCTGTAAGGCAGCATCACGCCTTTCGAGAATCCGGTTGTTCCCGAAGTGTAGTTTATCAGCGCAAGTTCTTCGCGCTGGTCGCGGTGAAATTTTATGTCTTCTGGCCCGAATCCCTTTGGAAATCTTTCTTTTTCGAGTTCATCAATCTCTTGTCTGATATCGAAAACTTCTTTTCGTCCCGATTTCAGTATCGAAAAATCATCTATCAGAATAATTGCCTCAAGGCCGGTCATTTGTGATTCATCCAAGCTTTCCCACGACGAATTTCCGGCAAACAGTATCCGCGATTCGGAATGTGTAACTATATGATGCACATTGTCGGGCTTAAATTCGTGAAGTATAGGCACTGCCACAGCTCCATACGAAAGCGTTGCGAGAAAAGTTACTCCCCAGTGCGCCGAATTTCGTCCGATTATCGAAACTTTGTCTCCCTTATTCAGTCCACATGCCTCAAAGACAAGGTGAATTCGTGCAATTTTGCGCGCCACATCTCCGTATGTAAGAGTAGCTGCCTTGAAGTCGCTCAGAGCGGGATAATCCCAATTGGTTTTTAGAGAATATTCCAAATTAGCCAGAAAACTGTTACTGTCCATTTGTTTTACCATGATTTCAATCAACTTGAAGTTTATTATTTAAGGCCGCAAAGGTAAGCAAGAATTATGAATTATGAATTAGTACTGATGCACTAAATTGTTAAAAAAATTTAACAATTAAAATAATAACAATTCATTGAGGTTTGGATGTTTATTGCATTGAGCGTATGAGTCGGAGTTGAGCAGATCTCGAATTGGAGTTTTGTCGAACAGCGAAGCGCTTAAGATCTCCGAAATTTCGTAAATCGAAAGCGGGCTTTTTGTCAAATGTTTGACGTATGCGACAAGCAAATGTGAACAAATGGCTACCCACAAATGGATTTTGACAGCATTTTCGGAGTAGCCCCAAAGTTTTTTGACTGTGAGATTTTGCTTAATCCACCTGAAAAACACCTCAATTTGCCATCTGTTTTTGTACAGATACGCCACTTCAAGGGAGGATACTTCAAAATTGTTTGTTAAAAAAACAAGCGATTCGTCGTTTTGAGCATCGTAAAACTCAACCAAACGCAACTTTTCGGGATAAAGTTTTTTCGATTTTTTGACTGTTAACAAAACTGTTTTATCGCTACGCAAACCTGTATTTTCGTCTATGTTGAAATTCTGTTCGACCACTTCGTAGCGCATTGTTTCTTTGGCTCTTGTAACAAAAAAGGCACCTGCGTTGTTGATGCGGAACAGGGCTTCAAAATCGACATAAGCCTTGTCCATCAAATAAATTGCGTTTGCGTAAAACATGATTTCGTCAAGCGCATTGCTGTCGTGGTATTTGCCGTCGGTAATGAAAATAAATTCTGGTATGTTTCCGCGCAAATCAATTAGCGTGTGCATTTTAACTGCGCCGCGAGA
>JAITGD010000077.1 GCA_031280885.1 Prevotellaceae bacterium
AACGGGACGGTGCTTGTTATCTAAGGGAATCTTGGGAAATAAGGGTTTTGTCATCGATAAAAGGGAAGAAGATATTTTTATCCCAAGTCATATTTTTTACACCCCACCCTACGGGCAACCTTCGGAATTATGAATTATAAATTATGAGAGATTCAGGATTGCAAGAACCAAGAATCAGGACAGCTGCGCAGGCTGGTTTGATTGTCTTGCACTTGATTGTCTAAGGCCGAACCCTGTTTCATCAAGCCAGACTGCGCAGCTAATTCATAATTTATAATTCATAATTTATAATTCCGAAGGTTGCCCGTAGGGCATCAATATCAATAGAAAATCACGCCACAAGGCACACCCCGAACCCCGTCAGGGGTTCCACAGCAAATATTTGCACAGCGACTCAAACTTTTCTTGAACTTGCTTTCTGCTTTCTGCTTTCTGCTTTCTGCTTTCTGCCTTCTGTTTTCTGCTTTCTGCTAAAATCAAAAAAAATAGTCATCAGAGCAAAAAAAATAGTCAATACAGCAAAGAGAATCTTGCTCACTGATAAGGTATTCGAGATTTATTGTTACCTTTGCATTGAGTTTCGTGTGTCGAAATCAAATTAAAAAACGAGTAACAGAATAACAATGTTGTGTATAAGTTTCTATAAAATGTTGATAAAAATATTTGGATATTCCAAGTATTTTGTTAACACACACACACACACACACACACACACACACACACACACACACACACACACACACACATAGGTGTATATGCATCTTATATTTACCAAGCATCGCAGATGCTTTGTGTGTCGATCTAAGTAAAAGTTCCCGATTTTCAACATATTCTTTTGTTTCGTTTTCCGCAGGAAGTCTTCGGAAAACGTTCCTTTTTCATAGCAGTTGCTCGTCGGATACGGAGTAAAAGCCGTATCCGACGAGCAACAAAGATCTATCATACCTTCCAGCAAACATATTAAACAAAAGTATTAATAATTAATAATTTAAACCAAACCTAAATATAATGCAACTAAAAATTGTAAATAAGAAATATTTGAGAGTCATGCCGACAGCAATATTTGTCGCGACTCTTATTCTCGCCGGAACTTTCGGGCTGCAAGCGCAGCAGACAGTTACCGGAAACGTATCAGATGCTTCGGGCGCGTTGCCTGGGGTAACGATCACGTTAAAAGGCACAAACGTTGGCGTGCTTAGTAGCGCCGACGGTGCTTATTCTATCTCTGTTCCCGACGACAAGGCAACGTTGGTTTATTATCTGATGGGCTATACTGTGCAGGAAATCGCTGTTGGTTCGCGCTCGGTAATCGACGTAACGCTTGTCGAATCGGCCGAAGCCCTCGACGAAGTGGTGGTGGTAGGCTACGGAATCCAGAAAAAGGTGAACGTAACGGGAGCTGTTTCATCGATCAACTTTGAAGATCAGGCGGCGTCGCGTCCTATCTCCAGCGTATCAGCTTCGCTGGCCGGCTTGGGCGCCGGTCTGTTTGTGGCGCAGGGTTCCGGTCAGCCGGGAGCCGACGGCGCTACGCTGCGCATACGCGGAGTGGGTACGTTGAATGACAATAGTCCTCTGATTCTCATCGATGGAATGCAGGGCGCTATCAACGATCTCAACCCTAACGACATCGCTTCCGTATCCATCCTCAAGGACGGAGCTTCGGCAGCAATTTACGGTTCGCGGGCAGGTAGCGGAGTTATCCTTATCACCACAAAAGCAGGAAGTAAAGATGGGAAAACGACCATCACCTATTCCGGTCGCATGTCCATTATGAACCCTGTCAATTTGCCGAAATTGATAACAAATTACGCCGACTATATGGGCTACAGCAATGAGGCCAAATGGCAAAGCGGTTCCGACACGCCTGACTTTTTGCAGGCAGATATGGATCTTTGGCGCGAAAAGTCGGCTAATCCAAATGCTCTGACCGAACACGGCTATCCGAACTACGTGGCCTATCCGAACACCAATTGGCTGGAAGAGGTGTATAACCTCAACAGCATCAAACATGAACATAATGTGTCGATGACGGGTAGCAGCGGCAAGGCGCGGTATTTGATGTCGATGGGATACGTCGACAATCCGGGTCTGGTGGACTATTCGGGTCTGGAACGTATCAATATGCGCGTCAATCTCGAAGCCGACGTTACCAAGTGGCTCACCGTGGGCGCCCGCGTTTACGGAAACAAGGACATCATGGGACGTCTCGATTTCGACGGCGGGAACACTGCCTCTATCAGCAACTGGCTTATGCAGACCATGCCGGGCATGTATCCGTACTACGACGGAAAGTATGGCGTCAGCGAAAGCCCCAAGGAAAGCACCAGCGTCGCGAATATGCGCCAGCGTTTGGATGGCTACGCCAATGGTCAAATCGACCGTTTTCGCCTGAATACTACCGCTTACGCGCGTTTCAAAATAATCGAAGGCTTGACCTGGGACGTTAATCTGAACTACGAGCATTTCTGGGCTGAAACCAACGCATGGAGCAATCCGGAAACCGGAATTACTTTCAGTTTCAGCCAGAACGTGGCAAAAGGTTCTGCGACGGCGGTTGACCAGCTGACCACCTCGAACAGTCGGAACGACGTAGCCTCCTACACTTTGGAGCATCTATTGAACTTCTCAAGAACCTTCGCTAAGGATCACGATGTTACAGCCTTGCTCGGCTATCAGGAGTACTATTACAGGAACTGGAGCAACGGAGGGTCGCGCATAGGATTGATAGATGAAAGCATCCACACTATCAGTTCCGGAACCGGAGACCCGCAAGCCACCGGCGACATGTATGACCGCGCTTCGCGCTCGGTCTTCGGACGTTTGACTTATGCTTACAAGTCGCGCTATCTCTTCGAGTTCAATATGCGCTATGACGGACATTCGCGTTTCCGGAAGGATAATCGTTGGGGAACCTTTCCCTCGGTATCCGCCGGCTGGCGCATCAGCGAAGAAAACTTCATGAGAAACACTCGCGACTGGTTGAGCAATCTCAAACTGAGGCTATCCTGGGGCGTGAACGGAAATTACGGAGGCTCGTCTGTGGGCGACTACGAGTATCAGGGCGGATACAACTCCGTACTTTATCCTTTCGGCAGCAAGCAATATACCGGAATTATTCATAACGCGATCTCCAATCCGCTGTTGAGCTGGGAAACCTCTGATACCAAAAATATAGGAGTAGAGGCCTCTTTCCTGAAACATCGACTGAGTTTTGAATTTGACGCCTACATGAAATTTACCTCCGGAATTCTTTATCGGATAGGTATTCCTGTTACGGCCGGAAACAAAACCGCTCCACTGATGAACCTCGCCGAAGTGAACAACAGCGGATACGAGTTTACGGTAGGCTGGAGAGACCGTATCAGCAAGTTCAACTATTCTGTGTCGGCCAACATGGGCTATTCCTCCAACAACGTGTGGAAGTACAAAGGCCAGCTGAGACAGGGATGGTTCGAGGACGCCGCAGGCAATCTCAGGTGGGAATCCAATCTCGACGACGTTTCGCAGGGCGGCGACACTCGTGTACTGGAAGACCACATGATGAACGAGTATTTCCTCCGCACGGTTTATAAAGGAAACGGAACACATAATAACGCCGACGGAACGGTAAATCCCAATGGAGGACCTGCAGACGGTATGATTCGCACCGAAGCCGATATGCAATGGGCGAAGGACATGGCAGCAGCCGGTTATTCGTTTCAGGACTTCGGCGCCGCTACTATCGGAAATCGTAACGGACTGTTCTACGGAGACTATGTCTATGCCGATAACAATGGTGATAAGGTATATGGCAATGCCTCCGACCGCATGTTCTTGCAGGCTTCTGCGACGCCAAAGTATGTCTTCGGACTTCAACTCTACGGCGAATGGAACGGAATAGACCTGAGCCTGAACTTTGCCGGAGCAGCAGGATTCAAACTGTGGATGAGAAACTATGGCTACAACTCAACCCTTGTAGAGTTCGGCCGACCGGTGCCTGAGGACATTGCAAAGGATCACTATTTCTTCGATCCGGCCAATCCGACCGACCCGCGCACGAACATCAATGCCAAATATCCGCGCATAACACGACAAACTTCTAATGGTAACGTTAGCATGGTTTCGGATCTTTTCCTATACAAGGGCGATTACATAAAACTCAAAAACCTCACGCTCGGCTATTCGCTTCCGCAAAAGTGGATAAGCAAAATAGGTTTGGAGAAAGCGCGTATCTATTATTCGGGCGAAAATCTGTTCAGCATAGATTCATTCCCCGGCATCGACCCTGAACAGGGAGCAAGTCCGAGGTATCAGCCTATCAGACAACACGCCTTTGGTATTAATTTAACATTCTAAAATTCTATACAATATGAAAAAGATATTAATAACATTAGCAATAGCATTATCGCTCGCAGGCTGCAACGCCGATTTGCTCGATACTTTTCCTTATGATAAAGTATCTTCCGACAATGTCTGGACAAGAGAATCGACAGCAGAACAGGTAGTAATCGGCATCTACCAGGCGCTAAGGTTTAATTATATTGCCGGAAAAATCGACGTGTTAGAACGCATCGGCGTTACCGGCGACTATGTTTGGGGAGGAGGATACGTAAACAACACGGCCAATGCCTACAACGGTATGTTCTATGATTATTGGGTGCAACATTACGAAATGATCAGCAGGGCGAACAATGCAATCGCTAACTTGCCCACGTCGCCAATCACGGGAGCAAAATTAAATAGGTTGGTGTGCGAAAGCAAATTCCTTCGCGCTTACGCCTATTACCGTCTGAATATGGTGTTCGCCGGAGTTCCCCTTTACCTCGAACCGAAAACGTATGACGAGTTCACACAGGGACGCGAAACCCCCGAAGCCGTCTGGCAAGCCGTCGTAAACGATTTGACCGACTGCATCAACAGCCCCGATCTCCCCGGTCGTTACGAAGCAGGCAATGCTTCCTACGGACGCGCAACAAAAGGCGCAGCTTACGCACTGAGAGGCAAAGTGTATCTCTGGATGAAGAGATGGGCAGACGCCGAAAGTGATTTCAAAAAAGTAGGCGAACTTGGTTACTCGCTCTTCCAGGGCAATTTCGGCGATCTTTTCACCGAAGCCAACGAGCGCTGTCCGGAAATGATTTTTTCGCTGCAGGCCATACGCACGGTCGGACTTGGACAACCCATCAGTCGTTACTACGGCGCGCACATTGCGCACGGTTGGTGCATATCCGACGACGCCCCGAACACCGACTTCGTTAATACCTACGAATGGGCCGACGGCAGACCGTTCAACTGGGACGACGTTTTCACGGGATATAACAGCATGACGCCGGCGGCGCGCGAAGTTTACTTCCTGCGCGACGACCTTACGACAGCCGAAAAAACAACCGCCGGAGCCAGAGGCGCAGATACGACTAAATATCTGGGCGTCGGAAACGAGGCACGCTGTCTGTTAGCCTTCACCGATCGCGACCCGCGCCTGAACGCCACCATCATCACTCCTTACGCCACGTTTGACGGCGCTGTGGACGGTAAGCCGGCCACCTATGTCATGCGCTGGCCCTTCCGCAACTACGGCGCTCCGGTTTACGACATAGAATCCAACACGAGAACGAGTTGGTACTATCTCTATCGGAAATTCGTGGGCGTAGGTTCCGACCCCTACATCAATCGCGACAATTCGCCGGTCGATATTCCGCTAATTCGTTACGCCGATGTGCTTCTCGGACTTGCCGAAGCTCATGCCGAACAGAATGAAGTCTCTGAAGGACTTGCCGAAATCAACAAAGTGCGCCGACGCGCCGGAGTGGCAGAATTGCAGAACACCGACAACACATTGCCAACTTATGTCGCAGATGCCGATGCTCTGAAAGACCGCATCCGCAAGGAATTTCGCTGGGAGTTCTGCGGCGAAGCAGTCAGCTATTTCGAAGATCTACGCACCGGAACCTATAAGGATGCAAAATTCTTCGCCGGAGCAGGGCTGAAATGTATCCATGGAATTTACGGAGTTAGCGCCAATGTGCGTTTCACTTGGGCAGACCGTCTTCTGAAATGGCCTCTCCCTCCGGGAGAACTCGAAAAAAATCCCAACCTGGCTCCAAATAATCCCGGTTGGCAATAGTTATACTGTGGTTATACTGTAGTTATACTGTGGTTATACAATAGTTATACTGTGGTTATACAATAGTTATACTGTGGTTATACAATAGTTATACGGTTGCGCTTCGCGACTGTATAACAACTGTATAACAACTGTATAACAATTGTATAACAACTGTATAACAATTGTATAACAACTGTATAACAACTGTATAACAACTGTATAACAACTGTATAACAATTATATAAGTTCTGAGGCGAAAATACCTACGTTACGCAGTGCGGACGAAATTTCTTCGGGAGCGATTGTTTCACATTCTATTCGCAGCACTTTTTCCCAATCTTCCAGATCGACATTCCAGCATTTGATGCTCTTAAACGTCGATAAAGCATTGGCTACAAGTTTAATATCTCTTTTTCTTTTTGCAGATGTTCTAAAAATCAACATTTTTTGCTTCATGATATTTAATATTCAAACACAGTTACATTTTTCATTTCAGGCTTTCTTTCAGAGTTTTATAGCCTTTGCTGCTTGCCTTCAGTATTTCTTTTGTTTTCAGATGAACACGATAGCTATCTTTCTCATACAGTTCTATTTTGATAACCTTGTTCACGTTCACGATAGTTGAACGATGGATACGGATGAACTGCGGGGGTAGATTTTCCTCGAAGTATTTCATTGTCTTTTCTTTAAGAAATACGCCTTTTTCCGTATGCAAACTTGCATAATCGCCGCAAGCCTCGATATACATTATTTCGTGAACGGGGATGATGTGAATCTGCTTGTTATCTTTTACGGCGATTCTTGTCAAATCGGCAATTTTTTCGCCGACACTTTTCATCAGCGATTGCAAGTCGGTTCGGGCTACTGCGCCTGTTTGTAGCTTTTGCACAGCCTTTTGCATTGCTGCGTCGAAACGCTGTTTTGGATACGGTTTCAGCAAATAATCCACAGCATTCAGTTCAAAAGCTTTGATAGCAAACTCGTCGTAGGCTGTCGAAAAAATAATTTCGGGCGGATTGTCGATCAACTCAATCATTTCAAAACCTGTTAGTTTGGGCATTTGCACATCAAGAAAAATAAGTTGCGGATTTTTTTCGCCGATTAACTTCATCGCCTCGAAACCATTACTTGCCTCGCCGAGGATATTCACCTCAGAATAATCTTGCAAATAATGTCTTATGATTTCTCTTGCAGGACTTTCGTCGTCTATAATCAATACATCCATCTCAACACATCTATTTTTTGTAATTAACTCAGATACTCGAAGTTACTTGGAATATTTACAGTAACGGTAAATTTTCCGTCGGCGGTTTTGGTATGCAGCGCAGCCTTGTTGCCGTAAAAGAGGCTCAAACGCTCGGCGATATTTTTCAGGCCTGTACCAGAGCCTATTGCGCCCTTTGTATAGTCGGGATCAAAATCGTTGCTCACCTCCACGTTCAGGCTACCGTATTCATTTGTGATTATTACGGTAATCGACACAGCCTCAGTGCTTTCGTAAACGCCGTATTTGACGGCATTTTCCAGCAGAGGTTGCAGCAACATCGAAGGCGCTTTGAGCGGCAGGCAAGCGGGGTCGATGTGAAATTCGTAATTTAATTTATCGCCGAAACGCAACTTTTCTATCGACAAATAACGCTTGATATTGTTCACTTCGTCTTCCAAATCAGAAGTTTGCCGGCGCATTGACAGGACAGTGTAACGAAGATAATCCGACAAGGCCGTCAGCATTTCGCTCGCCCGTTCGGGATTTTTGATTATCAAAGCATTGAGCGAGTTCAGGCTGTTGAATAGAAAGTGAGGATTGATTTGCGATTTCAACAAATTCAATTCGCCGTCTTTTATCAATTTATTTAATCTCAATTCATTATCTGCTTTTTCTTTCAAACGCCCAACATATATATACAGATAATATGACAGAGTTGTCAGTATGTAAAAGCTTGTCCCTTTGGCTATTCTCCACCATATCGACAGGTCGAGATATTGGAGATAAATTTCGTCGTCCTCAGCCAGCAAGCGCATGAGCAAATATCCCGAACCAAGCCATACCGACAGCCATAAACATAACTGAATCAAATGTATAGTGAAATTATGCGACCAAGATTTGTTTTGCCAATGATTGAACGAAACCGGATACCACAAAAAGATAGCACAACAAGCAAACAACAGATTGAAAATCAAAGCATCTTCTATTATGACCTCCACATTCAAATCAGACGTAAAACACATCAACACAGCCTGAACAAGAGTAACAAACATCCATCCGGCAAAATATCCGAAACATGTACGATAATTCAAAAAAATAGGATGATTCATTTTTGGACTTTTAGACTTTTAGACTGTTGGACTTTTAGACTTTTAGACTTTTAGACTTTTGGACTGTTAGACTATTAGACTTTTGGACTGTTAGACTATTAGACTTTTGGACTGTTAGACTATTAGACTTTTAGTCAAACCAGCCTGCGTAGCCATAATTCATAATTCATAATTCATAATTCATAATTCATAATTCCCAATTCCCAATTCAGTTTTTGCATTTTATTTCTCCTCCGCCGAAGACGGCGTTCACTACCAGCAGCAGGACACGTTTTTCGTCCACTTCAAAATCAGGTTTCGGGCGATTATCTTTGAAACCTCCGCAAAAATGACTTTGTTTTAGTTCTATTTTCCAGTCTGTAGGCACGTAAAGCACTATTCCTCCGAACACTAAATTTATTTCCAGATAGTTCTCTCCTTCTGACAATTTCGCGTTCGACAAATCGAGTTCCGTTCCTCCGAAGACGCAATTTATCTCGCCGCCTTTGAAATTATCCGTATCAAGTTTTTCGTGAGAGCCTCCGAAAACGTAATTGCGGTCGATATAGCAGGTATTGTTTCGGCTATACTTGTGTTTTTTGTGATGATGATGCGAATCTTGTTTATGCTTGCACGAAAAATCAGAAAACAGGTGAAATCCTTTATTTTCACCGTATTCTCCGAAAGAATGACAGCGGTAACGAGCTCGTCCAAAAAAGGCTTTGCACAGAACGAGAACGCCAACGATAACCAAGATTATCGGCCACACATTCCGATAAATAAGATCAAATGCGGGCATTTCTAATTTTCTCAGCAGGAAGAATCCTCCTAAAAGCATCATTATCGTTCCGGAAACACGTTTATATCGTGAGAAAATGCTGACGAAGCCAATGGCAATCAGCAGCGAAGGCCACGAAAAAATCACGCATTTTAGTTCGTAAGGCAGCGCGCCTATGTTGAAAAGGCAGAGCAGCACCCCAGCGGCTATTATCAGTAAACCTGCTATTACAGAGCTAATTTTTATATGTTTCATAATCTTAAAGTGTAATAAACCATTATTAATTTTGACACAAAAGTACCTTGCCTTTTGCACATCGGCAAGTGAAATCAGACAAAATCCCGCCAATTCTCGACGAATGTCCGATTTTACACGACGAAACAAGAGCCAAGATTGCAGGAAACAAGAATCAGGACGCTGCGCAGTCAATTAAGAATTAAAAATTAAGAATTAAGAGAGCTGCGCAGGCAATTAAGAATTAAGGGATGTGAAATATATAAGTTGTTTCTGTTTTATGGCAAAATACCTGAGACCTTTTACCGCAAAGGGCGCAAAGTTTATAAGTTATTTATTTCACGTCTCTTAGCACGCAGATGTGGTAAATTTTAATGCGTTGAATAGCGCCTCAAACTTTTTTGAACCTTTATTTTGACTACTCCTATTTATATATAGGAGTAAAATATTCCGGCGGTTCAAAAAAAGTTTGAGGTGCTATGCAAATATTTGCTGTGGAACCCCTAACGGGGTTCGGTGTGTGCCTCGTGGCGGGATTTTCTATTGATATTGATGCCCTACGGGTGGGGTGTCAAAAATGCGGGGTCAAAGGTAAAAAGATTCTTCCAGGTTTCAATCAGAATAAAAACCTTTATTTCCCAAGGTTCCCTTAGTAGAGATGCGATTAATCGCCTCTCTACATGACGACAAATGCCGTCCCGTTAGGGACGGAATGTGAAAGCAGAAAGCAGAAAGCAGAAAGCAGAAGGCAGAAAGCAGAAGGCAGAAAGCAGAAAGCAGAAAGCAGAAAGCAGCATAGAACACGCTTTCTGCTTGACTGCGTAGCTCTCTTAATTCTTAATTTTTAATTCTTAATTGACTGCGTAGCTCTCTTAATTCTTAATTTTTAATTCTTAATTGACTGCGTAGCTCTCTTAATTCTTAATTTTTAATTCTTAATTGACTGCGTAGCGTCTTGGCTCTTG
>JAITGD010000116.1 GCA_031280885.1 Prevotellaceae bacterium
AGTGAACAAAAGGTATATCGCTACGATTATTATAACCGTCGCGCAGTTGTCGCAGAAAAGTAATCAGAGTGTCATCGCTCAGACAATCAGCTTCGTCGAAAAGAATAACCAAAGGCTTGGCCAATATTTTGCAGTACCGCGTTAATTCCATGTTTAATACATCGGTAAAATTATCAAAATTAGGGTTTTTGGCAAATTCAACTGCTTGTGGGATATTCTGCTTTTCCAGTGTGTTTTTAATTTTCGTTACAATTTCGGGAATTCCTTCACGCGGATCTGTAATACCTTGCAGGCTTTCCAGCGAACAATACATTGCATAATACTGTCCGTCTGCGTTGAGACGCTTTGCCAAATCTCTCAAATAAGTTGTTTTTCCGCTTTGACGCGCTGCATGAATAACAAAATACTGCTCCATGTCAATCAACTGTTCGACGCCTTTGATACGGGTCGAAGGCTCTATCATATAATGCTTTGCTCTGTTACAAGGGCCGGCTGTGTTAAAGTAACGCATAATCTTTTTTCTGTTTAAAATTCGTCTCAAAAGTACTCATTTTATTTGGAAGAATGTAAAAGGCCGATTTGCGCTGTTTATCTGCGCAAATCGGCCAAATTTGTTTCATTTTAGCAAACGGAAATTCCGCTATTGGAACGCTTTTACTGCAAGTGAAATTTCACCGGAAATTGATACGAAACCTTTACGGCTTTCTTTTGCTGACGTCCTGCAGTCCATTTCGGCGACATTTTCACAACGCGCAGGGCTTCTTGGTCGAGCAGAGGGTCAACTCCGCGTAAAACCTTGATGTTGCTCAACGAGCCGTCCACTCCCACATCGAACGAGAGATAAACTGTTCCTTGGATGTTGTTTTCTTGTGCCGAGAGCGGATAGTCGATTCTTGAATTAACCCATTTGGTAAAAGAGTTGGCGTCGCCTCCCTGAAATCTGGGTTTCTCTTCGACTATTGTAAAGGGAATGACCTCTTCGACAGCGCTTTCCTCATCGCGCACCGCCCGTTTGTCCACGTATTCTAAACGTGTCCACAAGTCTTTATTGGCGTCTTCGGCGCTGAAATCGATGTTCTGGTTGATGTTCACATCCTCGTCCAGAATTATGATTTCATCCGATAGTTGCTGAATTTGTGGGATTTCCTGTGGTGGCGGCGGTTCTTGTTGTGTGATTGGAACGGCTTCTTCCACTTCCATAATTTCTTGACGGTCGGCTATCAGCGAGGTCTTTTTTTCTCTTGTTGACCAACTGAAAGCTCCGAGTACTACGACAAGCGCTACTGCCAGGCCTGTTTCAAAGAACAAACTCTTTTTGTTCTGCAAATCAGCTTTTGGTGTTTTTTTACTTTCCATGATACATTTTTTTAAAAGTTAAACCATACTGTAAATAAGATGTTTCGCTTGGCCAAGTCGGAATACATTCTCGATTCATCAGAAAAACAAATTTCGTGCCAAAACGTAATATCGCTAATTTATAGCGATTTAGCTGGAGATAGATTTTCAATTTTGCCGTATTTCGCTCGTCGGCATCAAAAAAAGAACCGCCCTTGCGAGGCGGCTCTTTTTGCTCTGATTATGAGTATAAAAACTCTTTTACTGCAACTGAAATTTCACCGGAAATTGATACGAAACCTTTACAGCTTTGTTTTGTTGGCGTCCCGGAGTCCATTTCGGCGACATTTTCACAACGCGCAGGGCTTCTTGGTCGAGCAGAGGGTCAACTCCGCGTATAACCTTGATATTGCTCAGCGAGCCGTCCACACCCACGTCAAACGAGAGGTAAACTGTTCCCTGGATGTTGTTTTCTTGTGCCGAGAGCGGATAGACGATTTTTGAATTAACCCATTTGGTAAAAGAGTTGGCGTCGCCTCCCTGAAATTTGGGTTTCTCTTCTACTATTGCAAAGGGTATAACTTCGTCTTCGACAACTTCTTCTCTGGCAGTCTCTTTTCTGTCCACATAGTCCATACGCATCAACATGTCTTTGTTGGTGTCTTCGGTACTGAAATCTAAGTTCTGGTCGAGTTTCACATCGTCGTCCAGTATTATGATTTCTTCCGATAGTTGCTGTACTTGTGGAATTTCCTGCGGCGGCGGCGGTTCCTGTTGTGTAATTGGAACTGCTTCTTCCTCTTCCACAATTTCTTGACGGTCGGCTACCAACGATACCTTTTTTTCTCTCGTTGTCCAGCTAAAACCTCCAAGTACTATGGCGAGTGCCACGGCTAAGCCTATTTCGAAGAACAGACCTTTTTTGTTCTGCAAATCGGCTTTTGGTGTTTTTTTACTTTCCATGATACGATTTGTGTTTATTAATTTCGATTAGCTTTGTTTGCCAAGTAGTTTATTTTCAATGCTTGGCATCTTCTCAGCTCTTGTTTTACGTCGGTTACTACACCCATTTTGGTACCTTCGTCTATTTTGAACGCTATGGTGAGTTTTTGCTTGTCGGCTTCGCTCAGCTGTTCGCGTTTTGCGGCAACGAAGTCGCGGATGTCGTTTATGGTTTTGTACGAATCGTTCAGCTGCAGGCGGGTATCCGTGCCAAATTGCGATTGAAGCGCAGGCAGTGGTTGTCCCATGTTGATGTAGCTTGTTAGATCCTTACGTTCCAACTTGGCGATTTCGGAAGCTTCGGGCAGTTTTATCTGCACCATTATTTCCTCGTCGCGCATGGTGGTGGTAACCATAAAGAAGAACAGAAGCATAAATACTATGTCGGACATTGAAGAGGTTGAAAATCCTCCCGACATTTTCTTCTTTTTCTTGTTCAATTTCATCGTTTGATCCTCCTATTTTCGTGTAGTTTTTACTTGTGTACCTTTGCCGGCGTCTCTCGGTTCGGCTTCCGAAATATTCAGCGGGAATACTCCTCTGACGGCTTCCTGCTCTTCTTCGGTCAGTTCGCCGTAAGGTTTTCCGTTGAACCGGTTGATTGCAAAGTCGTCGCGTATTTCGTTGTACGCTTTCATGATTTCGTTTTGCACGGCCATGTACATTTTGTAACTTGTTGCACGGTCGGTTTGTAGCGAAACCACAGCCTTACTGACCATTATAGTTCCCAGCCCTTCGATTTCCTTTGGAGCCTTTTCGGGCTTTGCAGGGTCGTCGTTCGGATTGAGAATGAAGGTCTTTACTTCGTCTTTCAGTAATTGCACTTCCATCGGACGACTATTAACCAGCAGACGGTCAAGCCCATTGACATGAACTTGGAGTATATTGCGTCTGTGGATTTCTGTGTCATCCTGTTGTTGTTCTTCGTCGGGAATCGGAGGTAACCTTCGAGGCATACCTTCGTTCTGGTCCATCGTTGTTGTCAAAAGAAAGAAAGACAAAAGCAAAAAAGCAATATCCGCCATGGATCCGGCATTTATTTCCGGTGTTGATCTTTTTGCCATATCTATTTCTTTATTTTGATTTTATGAAATTGTAAATGCTGGATACTATCAAAGACAGAACCGTTCCGCCCAACATCAGATATATTGCAATCAGATTTATACCGGCGAATTTAAGTTCGCCTTCTCCGGAAGCAATGATGTAGGCAAGGCCTATCACTGCCAGAAATCCTGCTATTCCGATGAGTACTCCTTTACCCGATTTCGGGTTTTCGACTACATGGGGTACGGGCAAAAAGACCGACAGCAAGGCCGTTACTCCTATCAATGCGTACATCCATAGAAATAGAGGGCTGATCACTCCAAGCATATCTTCTTTCTGGCTTGCTTCGTCCATTCCGGCGCATCTTACAAACACGTAAACGCACAGAAGCACAGACAGTCCGGCCAAAACCCAAAGCAGAATGTTTATAAGTTTATTAGCTTTCCACATGACTGCTTACTTTTTAATGTTGTATTTTATCAGTATGTCCATGAACGAGATAGAGGCGTCTTCCATAGAATTAACTATGCCATCGATTTTAGAAACGACGTAGTTGTAGAAGATCTGGAGAATGATGGCAACGATAAGACCGAATACGGTGGTTATCAACGCCACTTTCATACCTCCTGCCACAACTGTGGGCGACATGGTTCCGGCTTTTTCGATGTCGTTGAAGGCAACAACCATCCCGATTACCGTTCCCAAGAATCCTAACATAGGAGCCAGCGCGATGAAAAGCGCTATCCATGTGAGGTTGGTTTCGAGCTGTCCCATTTGAACCGAAGCGTAGGAAACTACTGATTTTTCGACCATTTCCAGTCCTTCGTCGTGGCGATCCAGTCCTTGGTAGAAAATACTTGCTACCGGCCCGCGGGTTTCGCGGCAAATTGCCTTTGCTTCTTCGACTCCACCCTGGGCTATGGCCTCTTCAATTCTTGATAGAAGTTTTTTGGTGTTGCCGGTGGCCAGGTTCAGGTAAATGATGCGCTCAATACAGAACGCCAATCCTAAGACCAGACACAGGACTATGGGCGTCATAAATGTCGGCCCACCGTCGATAAATTGGTTTTTAAGCTCCTGATGAAGAGGAACTTCCTGAGCTACATCTTGAGCAAAAGCTCCGGTTGCTGAAATGATAGCTGCAAATGCTGCTGAAAATCTTACGAATTTTTTCATGGCTTGCTTTGTTTTAATTGTTTAATAATTCCTTTTGTATTTAATTAATAATAATAATGATAGTTAATTATCTTTTATCTTTATTCGTCGATAACATTTTCGACGATTTGCGGAGAAAAAGGGATTCGAACCCTTGATACCCTTTTGGAGTATACGCACTTTCCAGGCGCGCGCCTTCGACCACTCGGCCATTTCTCCCTGCTTTTCGACGCCTCGAGAGCCTCGAAACAGAGCCGCCAAATTAGTAATAATTTTTGAACTCGAAATTCAGTCATGTCGAAATTTCCCCCCTTATGGAGGTGTTTATTCTTGTAACGACCTCATTATTATCTAAATATTTTCCTTGAAGATAAAATAATTTTGTTAGTCCAGCCTCGAAAGTAAGGTCGTTTCCAGGCACCACTCCAAGCTCTTTTAGCATACTTCCGGTAACATATTTGTCGGGATCAACGCAGCCTCTTTTGCATTGACTGATGTTGAGAATAATTATTCCACGTTTCACCGCATCGGCAATCGCATCGATAAACCAGGGGAAAGTCGGAGCATTGCCCGAGCCGAAAGTTTCTATAATGACCGAGCGCAGCCCTTGGCTTCTAAGTACACTATTTACTGTCGATTGGTTCATGCCCGGGAAAATTTTCAAAACTCCCGTATCGGTATTCAGATCGGTATGAACGGCAAATTTCTCGTCTTCGCCGGAGGCTTCGTTGATTAGCGCCTGATTGAAACGAAGATGTATGCCCGATTCTGCCAATGGAGGATAATTGAACGAATTGAAGGCGTTGAAATGTTCTGCGCTGAATTTTGTGGTTCGATTACCTCGTAATAGCTTGCTATCAAAATAGATGCACACCTCAGGCGCCATTGGTTTGTCGCCTTCGCGACGTGCTGCGGCGATTTGCAAGGCGGTGATGAGATTTTCTTTGCCGTCGGTACGTAAACTGCCGATTGGCAACTGACTGCCGGTAAATATCACGGGTTTTTGCAGATTTTCAAACATAAAACTTAACATCGACGCCGAATAAGCCATAGTGTCGGTGCCGTGCAGCACCACAAAACCGTCGTAATGAGGATAATTATCGCGTACCGTTTCGGCAATGCGCACCCAAAAGTCGGGACGGATGTCGGACGAGTCGATTGGGTCAAAAGAGATGGTACTCATCTCAAAACCTGATTTTTTCAATTCAGGCACTTCTTCTTCGATTTGTGTAAAATCGAAGGGGCGCAGTTGGCCTGTGGCAGGGTCTTCCTTCATCCCGATTGTGCCGCCGGTATATATTATAAGTATGTGCATTATATTCTGTAAAGTTCCTCGTGCGCCATCGGCTGTTGAGTTTTTAAAAGACGGCAGAGTCTGTTATTGTGTTTTTGTGCTTGTTTTCAGCCGACGCCGACGAATCGACGGAATGGTTTTTGTCTTCGGCCTCATCGCCCGTCGAGAAAGTGTTAATTATTCCTTCGATTCGCCTCACGTAATCGCGTTTTTCGAATCGAGGAGCATAAACGTAGCCTTCAACTGCCACTATTCGCCCTTTTTTTCTGTCCACATACGAACGTCCGATGAAGGGTCCGCCCATATAATCGTTTTCAAGTTCCCACAGGCCGCGTAATTCTCCGTAGGTTAGACCTTTATATTTTTTGATTTTCAGTTCCGGAACGACGTATTTGGCGGTGGTCATCCAACTGCTATCGCGCGAGCCGGGGACGTATTGCTTCAGCAGCTTGTCGCGTTTGTTTACCAGATATTTAACGGTGAATGTGCTATCGTCAGTAAAAGGATAATCGTAAACAAAAAGTCCTGTACTGCGGTGATTGCTTTGACTTTCCATCCACAGGAAATTTGGAGCCTTGCGCATGAGGTAAAATCCGTCGGGAATGTACATGCTTACGCCGAAAGTTTCTTCGATGGTTTTATGCAATTCGGGCTTGGAATATACTCTTGCAGAGGTCGATTGACGATCGAGTTCGGCTTGTTCGATTATGCTGATCATAAAATCGGCTTTTTTGCTGATTGCCAGAGCTATTTCGTGAGGATCGGCTCCTGTGGCGTTGAACACTATTTGCGGAGTAGCCCAGGAATCGTGCCGCGTTGTTACTTTGGCTTCGGGATATTCGTTGGAAACGGCTACCGTGATTACATTTCGATGTTTCTGCATCACAGGCACAAACGATGAATAATCAACATTAATCAGCGAGTATGATTTTTCGTGCTGTGGCAACATCGGAAAAGGTCGCTCGAAAATGGCGCGGATAGTGTCGCCGATTTCGCTTTTCCAATATCGCAGCTCTATTATCAGCAGTATTTCACCTATTTTGCCCGTAACTGGCGGTTTGATGTACTGCGTGTCGCCGCATCCAAAAAACGAGATCGATAAAATCCCAAGAAATAAAATTCCAAAGAACCTCGCTCTGCAAGATTTTTTACTTTTTTTGCCTTTCGGCTCTTCATTTCGACAAGTTTTCATGACATTAAAACTTTTTGCGGCATCGCTCCCTCGTCTATCGAAATATAAGTCTTTTGATGTCGTTTCCGAGAGCGAATACCATGATTATTAATAAAATTACCATGCCGAATACTTGCGCGCGTATCAGAAACTTGTCGCTTGGTTTATGTCTTGTAACGATTTCGTATATCGCAAACATTACATGCCCGCCGTCGAGAGCGGGAATCGGCAACAAGTTCAGAACAGCCAGCATTATCGACAACAATGCGGTTACATTCCAAAATCTGTGCCAGTCCCACGACGAATTGTAGGCATTTCCGATGGAAAGCAAACTTCCGACCTTTGCATACGCCTTAGTTTTAGGCGTAACCATCAGACGCAGTTCATATAACTGATCTTTGATTCTATTTTTTGCTTTTTGCACTCCGGCGGGAAAAGCGCTCAACAAACCGTAACGCTGCTCCACTACCGGAATCTGATCGTCGGCAGCCTTGAGCCTTACTCCCATCAGGCCTTGTTCATTGATTTTGACAGGTATAGCCAGCGTGTCGTTTTGACGAATCACAGTAAGTCCCACCTCGCTGTTTTTGTATTTCGATAAAGATCCTTTTATAACCATCATGTTGTTACTTCGGATGTTATCGATTCCTATCACCACATCTCCATGCGAAAGTCCCGAATCACGGTTTATCGACGAGTCGGAAACCTGGTCGATAACAAAGGGTACCGACGGGAAAAGCGCTATGTTTCCAGCAAGATACGATGCGTATTTGTAATAATCTATATCGATGATTTTTGTTTTTCCCTCGCGTTCGACGGTTATTTCGGTTTCGCGATACAGGGCAATTCTTTTCTGGACGTCGCTGAATCTTTCCACAGGTTTACCATTGACAGACAGTATTTTATCTCCATTTTGAAATCCCATTTCCAGCGCCACCGAGTCGCACATTATACTCTGCACGTCGCGCGTGGCCACGTAGTCGTCGCCCCATTTACACAGCACTCCGGCATAAACTACAAAGGCCAAAATGACGTTAAACAGCACTCCGCCAATCATCACAAAAAGCCTTTGCCATGCAGGTTTACTGCGAAATTCCCAGCATTGAGCCTCCGAGCGCAAATGCTCGGTATCCATTGATTCATCGATCATTCCGGCGATTTTGCAATATCCCCCTAAGGGCAACCAGCCCAGACCCCATTCGGTCTTGTCGGCATGTTCGGCGTCCCACGATTCCGGCGGGTTTTTCGAGAACCAACTAAATCTCCATTTTTTATCGATCCTTTTGATTCTCACTATCGAAAACGAAGGATTGAAGAACAAATAGAACTTTTCGGTTCTGATTTTAAACAAACGGGCAAAAAAGAAATGTCCAAACTCGTGAACAATGATTAGAACTGAGAGCGATAAAATTAACTGTGAGGCTTTTATAATTATTTCCATTGACAATTTTTTGTTGTTTCGAGCTGCAAAGGTAATATTTTCGATTTATTTAGCTTTCACTTCAACCTCGGCCGAGTCGTATTCGAGCAAAAAACATCCCGCATTAACGTATCCGCCGCCTTTTTCTATCTGTTCAAATCGATAGTGCGACTGCAAAAAACTCGCCGAAAAATCAGAAATGCAAGGCAAAAACTTCTGACCATATTTCTTCAACACCGCAGCAAAATACGACATAACATCGTATCCCAGAAAAGCATACTGCGATGGTTCGCCGTTGTAAGATTGCCTATAAGCGCCGATGAAACTTTTCACATGCTCCTTGCCGTAATCCACATAAAATGGCTGAACCAGATGCAGATTCAAATCGAAATATTTAGATCGGTCGATATTTTTAAAGTCGCGCCAAGTACTGCGTCCGTAAACACTGATTGAGCTTTTCTGAACATTCAGACGGTCAAGCAAATCAGAAACAAAAGCCTCGTGATTTGAACATACGAAAACCAGATTGAGCTTTTCGCTCGATAAGATCGAACCAAGATTTGTGCTTCCAGGACGTAGCCCCATAGTGTGCTCATGTTCAGTGAAATTGCCAAAGCGCGTTTTCATCGCATTTCGATAGTTTCGCAACATTACGCTGTCGGCTGTTGCCGCACGTATCAGTATTGGATTGATTTCGTTTCGATTAAAACGGTTTTCCGTAAGTTTCGCGTATATCGCATTGTCCGAAGGATATACCTGCAAAAAATACTGATTGCCGGCAATCAACGAGCTTGCTTTCGATTGATACGGAGCAATAAGCGGAATTTCCTTCTCTGACGAAAATTCGACCAACTTTTTCAATTCCTCGAAATCCGTCAGCGCAATTATAAGATTACTTTCTTCGATAGATTTGTTTTTCAGATAATCTCCACGTCCTTCTGCACTCAGGTCGATAAAGTTAAGTATCAGATTTGTACCCTCGTTTTTCAGCTCATCGGCTGCAAGCAGCAATCCTTCGGTGAAGGCAACTCCGGAATGTTCCTTCAAAGGAGTCAATATGCTGATATTTAGAACATGCTTCTTTGGATCATGCCTGAACTCGCGACAATTTTTATCCTCTTCTTTATCAAGCTTATCGGTCGAATCATTTTTATTCCCCCAGTCGAAAGCCACTGCTGGATTGCCTTTTATCTTTTTTGAATCGTCAGAATAATTCTTCGACACATCGGCCATAGCCATCACTCGCCGCAGTACAGGAACGCGGATTTCAGATCCGGGCGAAGGTTTATTGTCTATTTCGGGATTGATATTTTTGATGTCTTTTACCTCAGTATCAAAAGTTTTCGCTATACTTTTGAGCTTATCTCCGGGCTTCACTCTATACAACTCAAAGAGCCATTTGTCGGGCGGATATTTGTCGATAAAAGCGCTATAATCAGGGATTAAGATAGTTTGTCCTTCGCGAATCTTCTCTATATCGATTATCGAAACATTCACTTCCCGTATCTCTTTTATCGAAACGCGATAGTTTTGAGCTAAATAACTCAGTGTTTCGTTCTTCTGGATGGTGTGGACATAATACCACAATGTTCCCCGTTTGATTTTGCTGTCGGGAACATTTTGCGCCTGCGCCACGTTCAAACATACAGCAAAACACGCAAGTAAGACAATATAATGTTTAAAATTCATCATAAGCTTGTTCACTTAATGAGGTACAAATGTAGATAAAATTTTTGAATACGAGAGGTTAAAGTTGGGATTAAAGGGTTCAAAACAAGCTTTTCATGATTTGTGTCTTTTAATTGATAATGAGTAATAAACCCAAATTGTTCACCGGCATTAATTCGTGAAAAAATCTACTGATTTTTTCGCGAGGCAATGAACAATTTGGGTTAATATCCCGCAACTCGTGCTTACTAAATAGTCTTATAAAATCTCTTTTTCTACATCAATTTTCGTGCGATTTTAGTGGTCATAAGGATATGTAATCAATGTTGGAAACAGTTTTATGGTATTACCTGCCTGATTGTCATCCGTTAACAATATCCATTCAGGAGCAGAAATATTATTGGTGCTTACGGTAAAAGTTCTGCCCGTTGAAGTGCCAATCGGATTTATTAAATAATTGAAGAGAACAACACTGTAATAATAAGCTCCATAGCCGACTCTACTACTCGTAAGTGTCAACTTGACCTTATCATCGCCTATTAACTGATAGTTGTAAACCATACCGCCGGGCCAATTGCCGCTCTCATAAGATGAAAAATGAAATCCGTATCTTTCCTCATTCGTGCCTAAATACGCATAAGTCAATACTTCTCCCTGAGCGTCCAGACCATTAGCTTTAGTATAATCCCAATAGAGTTGAGGATAAGCCCCCAGTCCGCTGTATGCGAAATACCAATTTTGATTTATAAACAAGGCATTTACAGTAGGTTTCAGCGCCTGCGTAAGGACGATGGTTCTGAGAATTACGCCGGAGCTTATCGAAATATTCGCGGTACGCGATGTTGCGTCAGGATTTTCGTCTATCACAAGGCGAAGGGTGTCTGCAACTATGCTAATATGAATCCAATCGCTTTCGGGTTCGATATTGATATCGAGAGGCAAATCCGACAAAATCAGTCTATCTATGGTACAAGCTGTGAATGGCGCTGCTATCTCTGTGTCGTCGATAATAAAACGGGTACCCGACTGTGTTATCGGGACGTTAACCGATTTGTTTCCCGATCGGACTGTTACTACAGCAGTTCTGTCGGGGAGTTCAGCATGTTGTGCAACGGTAACGTTTACAGTATTTTCCGATACTGAGGCTGTACACCATTCGGCGTTGCTTGAGACGGTCAATCCCGCCTGTTCCAGCACGATTTTGCCGGTTCCGCCCGCCGCCGTAAAATCAAGCTGCGATTCTATAACTTTCAGTCTGTCATCGAGTTCTTCTGCCTTATCTTTTGTGCATCCGGCCATAATCAGACCTATGCAAAGTAAGCAGGTAATAATTTTTGTCATTGTTTTCATTGTCTTATTGTTTTGTCATTTTAATGTGAGTCCATAATCTTTGATCGACGGGTCCGGTGGTATATTGCCCCACGCTTAGCCCCGCAGAATTAGTAAACCAGAGCACGAATCCGATAATCGGGGATCCATATTGGCCATAATCAGTCCATGTAAGTTCTATGGGATCGGAAACGCCGTCCCAACTCACCTGCTGTCCGATATAAAAAGCGCCGGGGCTCAAACCAAATTCATTCGTTACAGAGGTTAAATTAAGGCTATTACCTCCAATATATCTAAGTCCTTGTTGCCTTGCCAGAAGTATGCCTTTTCCAAAATGATAGTCCAGCACAACATCCAAATTGAGACTTGGCATCAGCCCCGACAAGAGAAACTTATTGTCGTATTCCGTGAGAGTTACGGTTTTGGTATAAGGAGTTCCCGTACCGCCGATATTTGTGTAATGTATTAAGGTATAAGTGCCTGCAAATGCCGCTCTCGGAAGCCAGGTTGCCGGAGGAACTCGTGGTACGAAAGTCGATCCGGCAGAAATCAAATTATTGTTTGATTGAAGAATAAATTCCGAATAAGTTTTGCCGGCGTATTCAAAATCCTCATACAGTTTCAGTCCCTGCGGAGTGAACATGTATGCAATTTTTTTGTTTACCTCCACGTTGTCTTTTTTATACGACATGGTAAGCGAGGTTTCGTCGTTTGAAACCCAAAGCGAGTCATTTCCGTTAACATGCAGATACAAAGGTCGGTATTCCGGTTTTGAGTCCAAAATTTGTTGGCAAAATTCTTCCCAGTCAATAGTTGTGGGAAAGGGCGTCATACGAATAGTATTTTTGGTTTTTTTGCCTCGCAGGATAAATTCTGTTTCCAAAGCGCTGACAATCACAAACTCATAATCGCCTTCGTATGCAAGGCCAATTCCTCCTCCGATATTCAAACTCGGATCCGAGAAGCGATGCAGCGAGATGTTGTATGTAGTGAAATTGAGGCTTGTACTCATATCGCCTTTCAGTGCGTATATGCTGCTATCTGTCCGTAAAGGCTCAAGTTCGGATCTGACTACAACATTTTCGCCGTCGAATTTGAACAGCAGATTGAAGCCTCCGTATTTTTGAGTCTTTTCGGGATAATATTCAACCAACCAGCCGTTTGTTTGTGCTGTTAGTAATTTTTTAACATTTTCTACGGATTCTGTCATTCTTTCCGACGCCGATTTTTCAAATATGGGGTCGATGTTCGGCGTACACGAAATGGCTAACGCCAGAGACAGAATTATCGTTAATATCGAATTTTTTTTCATGACTTTTTATTTTTAAAATCCAAGGTTATCAAGATCAATAAATTGTATTTCGTATGCACGACGCTGAACTACTGCTTTCAACTGATCCAAATCAACTTTCCACGCATTTTTCATATAGGTTTTCACCCTTCCAAGTTTTATGGTAATCAGTTCACTGCCTGTTGTTCCAGCCTGTGTGAGTTTTGCTTGCCACTCTGCGGGAGTGTAGGTGATGTATCGCGCCAGAACTTCCACAAAATCCTCTTCGGGCAAGCTGCTTGCATACGGAGACACAAATCCCAACTCGGCAGCTTCTTCGTCGCTTCTGTTGAACCAGGTTGAGGGCGCATAGTCCGCAGGAGTGATTGTTCTAAAATCTATTGGAATATCAATAGTTTGGCACAGAATATGGCCAAATTCATGATGGATGGTGTTGAAAAATTCCTGATAGATGATTTGACTTGGAATCAGATCATTAACTTCGGTAATTGTTATTTTCATTCCTCCTTCCGCAACTCCAAGTCTTTTGCCACGGTCGTCGTATTCGGCCGAACCGAGATAGTGCATTACGCGAGGTGCGTTAGCACGCACGAAATGTATTCCGTCGCCGGCTACTTCTTTATATGCTTCAATCCACAGATATTTAAGCAAAAAGGCCATTCGCTTGGATTTTTCCAAATCGGCAGGAATGACATTGTACGCATAATCGGTTTCAATGTCTTCCAACTTGTACTTAACCTGAATGTTATAAGGTATAACATAGTTGTCGCGCAACCACTGGTCGAAGGAATTGAGTTCCGGAGCTGAGGTATCAAAAATTGAATTAGCGGTATCCGGCTCGTCTTTTGAACACGAATAAAATATTGACGTCGTGAGACATAATATCAAAAGGTAAATTATTTTTTTCATTTTGACTAAATTTTATAAATTAATTATTTCTTGGGTTAGCCGGAAGACCGGCAGAAATCACATCCGCAGGCAATTGTATTGCTGTACGGTCGTCGTATGGCGCCAGCGTTATGGTGTCGGCCACTGTTTGCGATTTTAGCATTGGATGTTTCACCGTTATTCCATGCCGTTTGACGTCCATCCATCGTAATCCTGTGTGAACTCCTTCAAAACGACGCAGGGCCAGAGCAGCGCGCACAAAATTTTCCTGCATGCCCGATTCTATTTCGAAACGCGAATCCATCGGAGGACGAGGCGTGCGCGAACGTTCGACAGCATACCAGTCCGAAATCTCTTCTTTGGTGAATTGACTGTGAGCGGCTGAGTTACGCCAATACCAATAATTGAGATCCCTCGTAGCCTTGTCGAAGTCTTTAAGCATGGCGTATGCTTCCGCTCTGCACGCAAGTGTTTCATCGGCCGAAAATTGCACCACAACGGTATGCGGCCAACCCGTTTGTGCCGTAGGATTTGTAATTTCAAAGATTTCTCTCATTTTCGGAAAATAAACGTTTTGATCTGTTCCCCACACAGAGTTTAAACCGTTAACTATGTCGTTCCAAGGGAAATATTGCCAGAAAGTCATATCGGCTTTTGCTCTGGAATGGCCATATCTTCTTCCTGCGGTATATACTCGTCCCCACAAGCTTTTTTGGGTCATAATCAGAAAATTACTTGGTTCTTCCGATCTCAGATATGCGCTTCGCACATCTTCGAGCAGGGTAAATACGGCATACTGAGCGTGATCTCTTAACAAAATAGCCGGATTATCGCCCAGAGCTTCGCTTGCATATTGCACAACCTTAGCCCATTTGCCATAGAATAGATTGAATCGCGCCGCAAAAGCGTAAGCCGCTTTACGATTGAAGTGATATGCCGCTTTTTTGAAATTATCGACATGAATCGGGAGAGCTGCCTCTATATCCTGATCGATTTTTTCGTAAACTTCCTTAACTGTTCCGCGTGTATAAACGGGACTTACAGAGGTTTCAGGCTCTGTGAAATAAGGGATGCCCAAATCTGTAGCGCTCGACTGGCTGTTGTATGCCTTGCAGAATGTGTTTGCCAGAACGAAATGCCCGAAAGCTCTGCACAGCAGGGCTTCGCTTTTGACTCCGTTCAGAGATTTGGGGCTGCCGAGTTTTTCTATTGCGATCAAAGCCTGATTTGCAGCAGCAATTGCCTTGTAGGTAACTTCCCATACATTTCGCGGCGAGTCCAAGTCGGGATCGGTTACAGCCTGGTAAGTGTATGATTGAACCACAGTTTGCTCGCTATACACGGTCGAATACTGAGGTCCGTTATCGGTTATATTATCCGACATTAGCTCGAACATCAATATGGGTAATTCTGTCGGATAAGCCGAAATTAATATTTGCGTTATTTTTGATTCGTCATCCAACTGAGCGCGTTTGTCTGGAGTAATATCCAGAAAATCATTGCACGAGACTATTGTAGCCGCGATTGCAAGGAGTAAAAATACTGTCTTTTTCATATTTTGACAATTTATTTGGTAAGTTATTAATTAAAATCCAAGTCTTACGGTCAGTGTATATTGCTGAGACATTGGTACTGCGACTCCTCCCGAGCGGAAAAATTCCGGATCCTGACCGTTAAGTTTCGAGTCGGAGTAAATCAGAAACGGATTAGTAACCTGCAATTTAAGCGACAAGTTTTGCATTTTCCATTTTGATATCAGCGATTTTGAAAAATCATAGGATACAGATATTTCCTTCATACGGACGAATCCGCCGTCGGCAACTCGCACATCCGAATAATTATAAGCGTTGTAGCCGTAATTAAGTCGCGAATGTTGTTGATTCTGTCTCGAACTTGCTATCACCGGCACGTTTGTATATAGTTCATCTCCAGCCTGAACCCAACGGTTGATAAAATCCTTCGAGCTTGCGTCCATGTCGGAATAACTGGATCTGAACGCCGGATCCAAACGAATTTTATTTCCGAATGAATATGTAATAAAGACGTTCAATTTTAGATTTTTATACGAGAAAATATTTCCGAATCCTCCTGTAACAGTTGGTTCTACGGTTCCTTCGTATTTCAAAAAATCCAGATTTTCCCGTTGTTGAAAATCCAAATCGCTATAATTTCCTTTATTTATAGCCAGCCCGTCGCTCCACATAAAAGTTGGAAAACCCTCGTTGTCAAGACCTGAAAACGGAACGGAAAACAGTGAGCTTCTGTTATATCCTTTCATCGGAAAACCTTTTCCCGTTATAAGACGCATCATATTGTCCATAGTTTTCAACTCGGTGATAATGCTTTTGTTATACGAAAAAGTAAAATCCGTTGCCCATTTAAAATTTTTACCGTTTATATTTTTTGTCGATAAGGTCAGTTCAATTCCGTGCGCCTCCATATCGGCAGTATTCGCCATTTTATTTATAGTTCCTCCAACTCCCATAGTTGTAACATATCCAATGAGATCGAACATTTTTCTATTATAATAGTCGAACACCACATTTATTCTGTTGTCTAAAAAACCGACGTCGATACCGAGGTCGTATTCATGTTGTTTTTCGTAGGTCAATTCGCTGTTTTCCAGTTCGCGTATTTCCAGTCCCGATTCGCCGACAGTGGCAAAGGGTCTCCATGGAGAATAGCTGTATATCTGCGCCATAGAATTTGATACCCACGAAGGTCCCGACTGCGCAGTCAAACTGTACGAAGAGCGAATCTTCAAATGCGAAAGTACCGATTTGACAGCATCGAAGAACTTCTCATCGTGTACGTTCCATGCACCCGACACATTCCAAGTAGGCAACCATCGCGCCTGCCTCGATTCGCCCAATCTGTTTGATCCTTCGTAACGTATGGTACCGTTCAGCGAATATTTGTTTTTGTACGAATATGTAAACGTTCCAAAAAATGCGGCGCTTCGGCTGGTCGTGTTATTCAACGAGAAATATGGAGTGTTTTGTTCCTGATATTTCTTGAAAGCCAGATAGTTGGAGAATGGAATTTCGCCATTTTCGTATTGCATTCCCACGCCTTTGAACCAGTCGTTTGTGCGATGTATCGAGTTAAGTTCCATGCCGCCGTAAAAATCGATTCCATGTTTTTTTGCAAATATTTTTTTGTATTTCGTATGAAAACGAAAATCTACGCTGGTCATTTTGTATTCGCGTTTTTCCAGAAAACCACCCGATTCGAGTATCGAGATTTTCACGCTGTTAGGCACGTCGGGGTCTTTATACAGCCACGGATTATTGTCTCTGACCACCGGATCGTTCATCGCTCTGAAAGCACGCGCATAATTTGAATTATCCTTTATATGATGCTGTTGCGATGAGCTGGCATATTTCAGTGCGCCCAAAGTACCTGCTTCCCAGCCGGGGAGAATGTTCCATTTTAACTCGGCCTGAAATTTGGCGTCTATCAAGTCCAATTCCAGATAGTTTTGTTCCAGTTCCTGAAAGATATTAAATTCGGCGTAATTTCTGATGAAAGTATCGTCGGGACCCATTGTGCGCGAAGTATTTAAGGCATAACTGTAGGGGTTGATATCGAAATCGCGCGAAACGCTTCCGCTTACCGCGTCGTTGTTTTGAGCCAAAGTGCCGGGAGCAAACTGTTTACGATACGAACCGCTACCGATTAAGCTGATTGTTAATTCGTCAATAATTTTGTGTTGAGTATTCGCGTTCAGCGTATAACGGTTCACTTCGCCTCGTTTGTGCCAGCCCGGATCGGTTAAAACACTCATGGAAACATACGAGTTGGTTTTGTCTGTTCCCGATGATATGCTTACCGAGTGATTCATCATTATTGCATTGGAAAACAGCTGGTCAAACCAGTCGGTATTTCTCATTTCCGCTTTTTGCAAAAAAGCATTGCGCGCTTCGGGAGTATTTTCCATGCCAAAAAGCCCCGATGTACGATCGTATTCATCCATAAGTCTGTACATTTGTCCGTAAACTCCGCTTTGAGAAGCACGAAATACCGAAGCGTAATTCAACCATCCTTTTTCTTCAAGTTCTTTATAAATTCCCATTTGATCTTGAGAGTTCATAATGTTGAAATTCCGGTAATTTGGTTTCAGACGAGTTGTAAATTCTCCGGTATAATTGATTCTCGACGAACCCGATTTACCTCTTTTTGTGGTAATTACAATCACTCCGGCCATAGCTTTGGCTCCGTAGATCGAAGTAGCTGAGCCATCTTTCAGTATTTCAAACGATTCGATATCGTCTGCATTCAATCCGGCAATAGCGTTTCCGATAAGAGTTACAGCATCTCCCGACGAGAGGTCATCTGCCGAAATATCCGTTGCATCCTCTATGATAACTCCATCTAAAACCCAGAGAGGCTTTGAGTTACCATATATCGAAGTTGCACCTCGAATACGGATTTTCGGGGCGGTGCCGAAAGTTCCCGACACATTCTGCACGGATACTCCGGCCGAGCGTCCTTCGAGTGCGCGGCTGATGTCGTGAATACCGTCTAACTTAACACGTTCGGCGGTCAATTTGTCTGCTGAGCCGGTAAACAGGCGTTTATCTGTCGTAGTCATCCCCGTAACGACCACTTCTTCCAACAGCAGCGATCCTACCATTACTACATTGATTTCCTGTTTATTGCCCACAGGTATTTCCTGTGTTTCCATTCCGACAAAAGAAAATATCAGAATGGCTCCCTGAGGTGCGTTTATGGCGTATTTTCCGTCGGGGTCGGTTGTTGCTACAACGCTTCCGCCCTTAACGGTTACGCTCACGCCCGGCAAGCCGTTTTTCTCCTCAGCGTCAATTACCCTTCCGGTAATTCTCGTTTGAGCCGAAGCCCAACTCAGCCCTGCAATCATCAGCAGGGCGAACATAATCGTTCGTTTCATCATGACATAATTCTGATTGGTTAGTAATTTATAATAATAGTTAATCTTGAAAATCCTCAATCATTAACATTTGAGATTGAAAATCCTCAATCTTGAAAATCCAAAGGCAAAAAAGTACTGCGATTAATGAGTGCAAATAACAAACTGCGTGAGGTTAAAATATTCATCTAAAAACTATTAGACGATGAAAAATACTGCTCGACGCAAACTATTATGATTCGTAATACAATCTCGACAAGATTTGCAAAATCAACATCGAAAATCAAAGAACAATTACAATTCATATTTGGCGATGAGTGTGTCGTATTAAACTACAAATCACCTAACACTGCAATTCGGATACAAAGATAATAACATTTTTTAAATACTGCGTTTCTGGTCGGAATTGGTTTTAGGATTTGAGGATTTTCAATCTCAAATGTTAATGATTGAAGATTGAATAAGTCCTGATTGTCTTGTGTTTTTGGCTACTTTGGAAAATAAGGATTTTTTGATACTCCAACTCTTTTCTACATGATAGAAAATCGTTTCTATACATCCAGCCGTCCAAAAGTCCAAAAGTCCAACCGTCTAAAAGTCCAAAAGTCTAAAAGTCTAAAAGTCCAAAAACCACTACCTTTGATGCAATTTAAAATATCGGATATGAACAAGAACAAGATGTATTTCATAGGGATAGGAGGAATAGGAATGAGTGCTTTGGCGCGTTATTTCAAGCACGAAGGTCTGACTGTTGCCGGATACGACCGCACTCCTTCGTCGCTAACAGCCTCGCTCGAAGCTGAAGGAATGGATATTCACTACGGCGAGGATGAGGTCGAACTTATTCCCGACGAGTTCAAACACAACAAAGATTCGGTTGGAGTGATATACACCCCTGCTGTGCCTGCGGTAAACGCTGAATATCGATGGTTTGCCGACAGAGGATATGAAATAATCAAACGCTCGGCGGCGCTTGGATTCGTGGCGCGAAACAAAAAAACGCTCGCCGTGGCCGGAACACATGGAAAAACAACCGTTTCGACCCTTGCTGCGCATTTGCTGACGCAGGCCGGCGACAAAGGATGTACCGCATTTCTGGGCGGAATAGCCAAAAATTACGAGAGCAATCTCCTCCTTTCGTCGAGCGAATGGCTTGTGGCTGAGGCCGATGAGTACGATCGCTCCTTTTTGCAACTGCATCCGCAAGCGGCGGTGATAACTTCGGCTGACGCTGATCATCTCGACATTTACGGCACGGAAGATGAGCTACGTACAAGCTTCGCCGAGTTTGCCTCGCAGGTGGCCTCCGACGGAGCGCTGATTCTGAAACAAGGCATAGACCTTCCTCTGTATAGCGCTGGAAAACAATCGCCAAAGTGCAAGATTTATCATTATTCGCTCGATGAAGTCTGCGATTTTTATGCCTCAAACATACGCTATTGGGAAGGCGGACGCTTTATCTTCGATATGCACACGCCCTTCGGCGAACTTTTCGACTGCACTCTGGGCATACCAGCTCGGATAAATATCGAAAACGCTGTAGCAGCGTCGGCTCTGGCTCTGTATGCCGGCGCCGATCCCGAAAAACTAAAATTGGCTCTGGCCTCGTTTCGAGGGGTAAAACGACGTTTTGATTTTTATATAAATACTCCCGAACTGGTTTATCTCGACGACTATGCACATCATCCCGAAGAATTAAAAGCTGCAATACTCTCTCTGCGAGGTATTTTCCCGGGACGCAGAATTACCGCAATATTTCAACCGCATCTTTACACCCGCACCCGCGATTTCGCCGCAGGATTCGCCAAAAGCCTGAGCCTGCTCGACGAACTGATTATGTTAGAAATCTATCCTGCCCGCGAATTGCCTATCGAAGGCGTAAGTTCCAAAATAATATTCGACCGCGTAACTGCGTCAAGCAAACTGATGTGTTCCAAAGATGAACTGCTTGGCATACTCGCAGAACGCAATCTCGATGTGCTTGTTACCTTCGGAGCCGGAGATATCGACCGCCTGACTGAACCAATATTCAATCAATTAAAAATTAAGATGGATTCAGGATTGTAAGATCCAAGAGACAAGACGCTACGCAGGCGGGTTTAGCGACGTGAAATGAATAACTTATAAACTTACTCCACTGTCCATGTTGCTCCGCTGCGCAGCAAGTCGTCCACATTACGCAGGGAACTTTCTTTGCGTACGGCGGCTACTTGGTCGCGCACGTTATCGTCGTATGTCGAATCCTTTACTGAACGGATTACTCCAAGAGCCACAGGCAATTCGGGGAATTTCATATTCACCAACATCATGTGTACGCCGGGGTTTGGATTTTCGGCATTATGAACCAGAATATCTTTTTCGGTAATGCCGTTTTCGCCGATACGCACCGATTTCAGACAAAGATTTTCGTGGTCGATTATCAGGCCTTTATCCCTGTTTTTGCCATAAATCATCGGTTCGCCGTGGTGCAGCACGATAGTACGCTCGTCGCGCACCTCTTTCCCTGCATAGTCTTTATGAGTTCCATCGTTGAAAATGACGCAGTTTTGCAGGATCACCGTTACCGAAGTGCCGTCGTGTTTGGCCGAAGCCAGCAGACATTCGGCGGTCAGTTTGACCTCAACGTCCAATGAACGAGCAAAGAAAGTTCCGCGAGCGCCGATGACCAATTCTCCCGGCACAAAGGGATGTTCGACCGTTCCGAAGGGCGAAGTTTTGGTAATTTTCCCCAGCCTCGAAGTGGGCGAATATTGACCTTTCGTCAATCCGTATATTTGATTGTCGAACAGGATGATATTAACGTCGATATTACGTCTGACGGCGTGAATAAAATGATTTCCGCCAATTGCCAGCGCATCGCCGTCGCCTGTAATTTGCCACACGCTCAGCTTCGGATTGGCCACTTTCACGCCTGTGGCTATGGCCGAAGCGCGACCGTGTATGCCGTGAAAACCGTATGCGTGCAAATAGTATGGAAAACGCGACGAACAGCCTATTCCCGACACAAAAGTAAAACGTTCTTTGCTGTAATTCAGCGCTTCGGCCACTTGCGGCAAAGCGCGTTGCACGGCGGCCAAAATGCTGTAATCGCCGCATCCGGGGCACCATTTAACCTCCTGGTCGCTTTTAAAATCAGCTGCGGTATATTTTGCCATATTTATAGTATTTATTCATTTAAATATCAAGAGTAAAGATTTATTATGGACGGCGAATTTCGGTCAAAAGTTGCACCGACGAAGTTTCGGGCAATTTGGCCACGAGGGTCGAAACCGTCCATGCCTTATTTTCGGGTTTATCATCAACACTGACAATTACTTTCAGCACATATTCTTCGGCGGCGATTCGATAAAGTCTGTTTTCTATTTTTTTGATTCCCGCATCGACATTGCCGGCGGCAAGCAGCAAGGTGTTTTTAGATAAATCGATGTAATTGATGGTCTTATTATTAACACACGACACATATTGACTGAGTTGCTGAATCGAATCGACGGTAATCACTCTGTCGGAGGCGATTCCAATCCATTTGCACGAAGTATCGGCGGCCAGAGCGTAATCTTTCGTCGTAACATGCACGCTATCTTTTACTTCAAAATTAATTTTGAAAATCAGCGGGCCAATCGAAAGCGCGCTTGGATTTCCGTGGATGTCCACAAAATCGAAAGTGCGAGTAAATTCTGTAGAGTAAATTCCTCTTGATAAAGGAGTTCGATGCAAATTTACAACGCTGCACACGCCGACCGTCCATCTATCGTTACCGTCGTCGTTCCAAGGCGCTGTCAGCGAGTAGCGATTATTTTTTCCGCACAGCGGCAGCAAGGAATCGGGACATTCGGGTCTGTCGAAAGAAAAATGCGTGGAACCCGACATTACAACTCCGCCGAAACCATTGTCGTACAAGGATCCTAACAGTCCGCCATCGAGAGCCAGACTGTCCGATTTGCGATAATTTATCATCTCAAAATAAAAGCTGAAATTTTCGCCGTGCAAAAATTCGGTAAACGGACGTCCTTGCTCATCCAAAAGACAGAATTTGAAATTGATACCTTCGATATTTCCATCGATAATCGAAGTCGCGCCGTCAATTCCGATTTCCCAATGATATTCCTGCCTGTGGTCGGATTCCTTTGAACAAGAAAGCGATACGCAGAAACAAGTAAGAATGAATATCTGTTTCAACTTTTTCACAATCTGTTTTTTATGATTTGTTTTTAAATCAATTTTCGTATAGCCTCCTTCAACTCGATTACGGTAAAGGGAAGTCCCTGTACTTTATTGTATTGTGTGAAATTTATCTGCGGAAAATTCATCCGCAGATAACCTGCGAATTGTCCCATATTCAGTTCGCAGACAATCACTTTGTCGAAATGTTTCAGAATTTCTTCGGTATTTCGCGGCAGCGGATTGATGTACGTAAAGTGTGCAAGGCTCACGCTCAGGCCTTCGGACTGCAATTCGCGCACGGCTGTATATAGATGGCCGTAAGTGCCGCCCCAGCCCGTTACGAGTATTTTGCCTTCGGATGCGCCAACGATTTCCTGTTCGGGAACGAAATCGGCTACGCGGGCAACTTTCGCCGCGCGAATGTCCACCATGCGTTGATGATTAAGCGTATCGGTCGATGGACTGCCTTTGAGAAAATCTTTTTCCAGACCACCTACTCTATGTTCCAGCCCCACTGTTCCGGGAACAGCCCATCGACGCGCAAGGCGTTTTTCGTCGCGCTCGTAAGGCATATATCCCTGAGTGCCTTCGGGAACGATGGGCGGAACGATTTCGGGATAATCAGCCATCGAAGGTATTCGCCAGGGTTCGGAACCGTTGGCAATGAAACCGTCGGTAAGCAGCATAACGGGAGTCATGTGTTCCAGAGCTATTTTCGCAGCTCGGAAGGCTTTATCGAAACAATCGGCGGGCGATTTGGCCGAAATCACCGGCATGGGACATTCGCCGTTTCGTCCCCAAAGAGCTTGATAAAGATCTGATTGTTCGGTTTTTGTAGGCAAGCCCGTCGAAGGTCCGCCTCTCTGAACATCGACTACGACCAGCGGCAATTCGGTCATCACGGCCAATCCCAGAGCTTCGGATTTGAGCGATAGTCCCGGTCCCGAAGTTGTAGTTACAGCCAAACTTCCTGCGAATGAAGCGCCTATGGCTGTACATATTCCTGCGATTTCGTCCTCAGCCTGCAATGTTTTCACTCCCAAATCTTTTCTGGCGGCGAGTTCTTCCAAAATTCCCGTAGCGGGAGTAATGGGATACGAGCCGCAAAACAGTTCAAGACCAGCTTTTTCGGCCGCAGCAATCAATCCCCAAGCAGTGGCCTGATTGCCGTGAATGTTGCGGTAAAGTCCTTTCTCGAAAGCATGGTCGGATCGGCGTACTATATATGTATCGGGAATGGCCTGAATATTTGCGGCATAATTGTATCCGCCCTGCAAAACCTGTCCGTTGGCAGCAATCAGTTCGGGTTTCTTTTTGAATTTTGTTTCAAAATACGAAAGTGCATGATCGAGTGGCTCGTTGAAGAGATAAAAACAGATTCCCAGAGCAAACATGTTCTTACTGCGCAACATAGATTTGTTGTCCAAACCCGAATCTTTCAAACATTCTTTGGTCATCGAGGTAATCGGGGCATAAACAATAAGTTTGTCGTCGAGTTTAAGTTCGGCAAAGACGTCCGAAGATTTAAATCCGGCCTTTTCGATGTCTTTTTGCTCAAACGAATCGGCGTCCACAATAATCGTAGCGTTAGGTTTTGCCCATTTTGCATTGGCTTTGAGTGCGGCAGGATTCATGGCAATCAGCACGTCGCAATAATCGCCGGGAGTTTTTACCACACTGCTGCCCACGTGTACCTGAAAACCCGAAACGCCGGCAATCGTGCCTTGCGGGGCGCGTATTTCGGCGGGATAGTCGGGAAAAGTAGAAACGCCCTTTCCCAAAAGCGCCGCCGTATCGGCGAAAAGAGTTCCCGTCAGTTGCATCCCGTCGCCCGAATCGCCCGAAAAACGAATCACTGCGTCGTCTGTTTCAATCATTTGTTTCCCCATGACTAATACCAAGTTTTTATTTCTGTTGATTTCGCTGATTCGCATATCGAATCGAAACCGACATCACATATTTTCGTCGCAAATGTAATACATTTTGCAGTACGTGAAATAAATCTCGACAGCACAAGGCAAAACAGAGAAAGCCCTTTGATACACATCATGCTAAAATGCCTTGTCGGAAGCCAGAGTGTCGCTTGCCGTTATTTGTCGTTTTGTATCATCGATGACCATGGCCAGACCGATTGCTTCGGGATACGGGAGGAGATAATTTTTGAGTTTCATTTGATTGATGGCTTCTTCAAGTTTTGATGGCACATCTTCCGATCTGTAAGCCACTTTCAGTTCGATGACGTATGTGTTTCCTCGATGCGAAATTACCAG
>JAITGD010000047.1 GCA_031280885.1 Prevotellaceae bacterium
GTAAAGCGAATCCTTGTATCTATCTTGTCAACAAAACAACTTGCAATCTCTCGCAAATCGCTCTGCCTTAACTTATTCCCTCAATTTCAAAGAACTTTTCCGAACCTTCCCGGCAAGTCCCCTCGCCGTCGTTTGGGAGCGCAAAGGTAATGCCTTTTTTATTATCCGCAAGTCCTTTTATCAAACTTTTTTCACTTTTCACTGCATACTGTTGAATATAAGGGAGAAAAAATTTTGCATGAGAGGTCAAAATCTTTCTAAAAATCATCAAAAAGGAGATTTCGACGGCAATATCCGAGGAAAAAATGGCGAGTTTGAAGAGTAGAAGATGCAAGGTTTCGCGACATGAGTTTTAGTAGATGATGATAAAGGGATAAATTTATTGAGATTTAAGCATTTATAGCCGTGCTGACTTATTTGTATTGCTTTTTTAGCTTGTTGACGGCAGATTCCAGTGACTCACTTGGTTCGATGATATTGTACGCTCCCCAGAAGTTGCTGTCGTAAAAGCTCATTACTTTGTCGCTGAGCGATTCGTTGGGTTTGAAGGCTTCCTTTCGCGAGATGTTGCTTGATATATGTTCTTCGATTTCTGTGGCGACAAGTTCGCTTGTAACTGTGTAGTTTGTAGCGAATAAACGTCTTTTCCAATCGCATTTGAATTTGATGTCGTTTCGCATATAATTTAGATATGTTTTATCGTCGCGTTGTTTGTAAGTAACTGTAAATGTTAATTCTTCCGGTTTAAAACGTAGTCCTCCGGGTTTACGTCTCAGTATAACATCAGTGGCTTTGTTTTTGTCGCTCATGTCCATAGAAAATTCTATTCTGGTGAATGTTAGTGTTTTTTGGTCGATATATGCTGTTCCGTAGAAGAGAGGATATGGCATAACTGATTGTGGTTCAAAGTTTACGGTGAATTGTAAACGGTCGTCTATCATTACCGGATTCATCATCTTGAAGTTATAGTCTGAGAGTGTTTTCAGGCTGAAAAGCATGTCGGGATTTTTAACGACGTCAGCAAAAATGGCCATGTTTGGGCCTCCGAGTAATTTCACAATCAGGGTGTCGCCGTTTTTTTGGCTTAGAAGTTGCCGTCCTTTTAAAATTTGTACTCTATCGCCGTGCGTATTGCCATCGGTAGAGTAACTTGTTTTGTATATGTTTATTATAGCTTCGGAAAGGTTGATGTAGGCTCGACGTTTTTGTGCTGTTTCGCGGTAAAAACCGGTTATCAGATTTGGACGCTTGCTATAATTTTGATCGACTTTACGGAGGGCTGTTTCTATCAGTTTGCGAGGATCTTCCCACGATTGGGCTATTGCGGCGTTTAAGGCGCCGAGTTCGGGAGCGAGATAGTAAATTTCATCTAAAATATCTGTTCCAGAGATTGTTATTCGGATATTTCGATAGCCTACGTGCGAGAGTTCTACTTCTCCCGATTTGATTGTTTTGTCGATTTTCAGAGAAAACGCGCCGTCCTCGTTTGTTACTGTACCTACATTGCTTCCTGATAAAGAAACATTTGCATAATCGAGGCTTTTGCGGCTGAATTTGTCCTTAACAATGCCGCTTACAATATAATAGGAGTCCTTGTCTTCAGCGTAGCTCCGCATCGATATACTTAATAATAATAGCAGGGAAATGAGGATTTGTTTGACTGATGGTTTCATGATTTTATTGTTTTTCAGATAAATAAATTTCACATAGTTTCATTCGTAAATTACTCCGGAGCCTACAAGTTCTTCGTCGATGTACCATGCGGCGAATTGTCCGGCAGTTATTCCCCGTTGCGCTTCGTCGAACACAAGGTACAAGCCTTCCGATTGCATTGTAAGTGTGGCTTTTTGCAAAGGCTGGCGGTATCTTATGCGTACCGAAAAGGAGCGATTTTCGCCTGTGGATAAGGCTAAATCGGGTCTAATCCAATGAATTTCGTCGGATGCAATGAATAGGGCTTTGCGAAATAAACCCGGATGATTTCGGCCTTCTCCCAGATACAGTGTATTGGTGCTGATGTCATTGCCTATAACAAACAGTGGTTCGACGTGTCCGCCGATGTTGAGACCGCGCCGTTGGCCTATAGTGTAGAAATGCGCTCCGTTGTGTGTGCCGATTTTTTTGCCGTCGTTTGCCGTATAATGATATGGCTTGGATTGAAGTCTGTAATCATCAGTAGAACAACCGGATAATTGTTCATAAAATTCAGAACTTATTTCAATTGCATTGCCTTGTTTGGCTTCCAGTTTTTGCTGTAAAAAAACCGGCAAATCGACTTTTCCTACGAAACATATTCCTTGAGAATCTTTGCGTTCGGCGTTTGGCAACTTGTGTTCGGCTGCGATTTGACGTACTTCGGGTTTCAACAAACCTCCGATGGGAAATATGGCTTTTGATAGCTGCTGCTGTGATAATTGGCAAAGAAAATAGCTTTGATCTTTGTTTTTATCGACGCCGGCCAGCAAACGATAAGTACTTGATCCTTCAACTTGAATCGATTCGCATCGACAATAATGCCCTGTGGCTACGTATTCTGCGCCAAGATTTTCGGCTGCTTTGATAAAAGCGTCGAATTTTATTTCGCGGTTGCACAGAATGTCAGGATTGGGTGTACGACCTTTTTCATATTCTGCAAACATATAATCTACAACTCGTTTACTGTATTCGGCGCTGAGATCAACAAACTCGAAAGGGATTTTCAATTTTCGTGCAACAAGCTCGGCGATATTTAAATCATCTTCCCACTGACAATCGCCATAAAGCGTGCCTGTGGTATTGTGCCAATTTTGCATAAACATCGCAATTACCTCATGTCCTTCCCTTTTGAGAATCCACGCAGCTACTGCGGAATCGACTCCTCCCGATAAACCTACTGCTATTTTCATGTGGCAAAGTTAATAATTTTGGACTTTTAGACTTTTAGACTTTTGGACTTTTGGACTTTTGGACTTTTATTGGACTTTTGGACTTTTAGATGCTCCAACCGTCCAGCCGTCCAACCGTCTAACAATCGTCCAACCGTCCAAAAGTCTAAAAGTCCAAAAGTCTAAAAGTCCAACCGTCCAACCGTCTAAAAGTCCAAAAGTCTAAAAGTCCAAAAGTCCAATATTTCCTCTTCTTTGTTTGGAGAGAACCAGCGGATGTTAGGATAACGGGCAAACCAGGAGAGTTGTCGTTTAGCATAATGTCGTGTATTACGTTTGATTAGCCTTATGGCTTCGTCGAGTGGGATTTTGCCGTCGAAATAGTCGAAAAGTTCGCGGTAGCCTACGGTTTTCAGGGCGTTACATTCGCGTAGCGGATATAGCCGATGAGCTTCCTGAACAAGTCCGGCTTCTATCATGCCATCGACACGAGCGTTGATACGTTGATATAGTTCTTCTCTATCCATGCAAAGTCCGGCGGTACGGGTCTCGAAATTACGGTGTTTGGCGAAGTTTTGGCGCAGTTCCGAATAAGGTTTGCCTGTGGTGAGGCATACTTCCAGCGCGCGCATCACTCGCTGTGGATTGCGCAGATCTATTGTTTTGCATACGGCGGGGTCGCGACGCATCAATTCTAAACGCATATTTTCAATGCCTTCGCTCTCGAAACGTCGTATTACAGAGTTTCGCAATTCGGGGTCGGTAGCTGGTATTTCGTCTATTCCGCGGCATACGGCGTCGATATAAAGTCCTGAACCGCCTACCATAAGCGCCCGTCCGTCGCGTGCAATCAGGGTTTCGATTAGAGGCAAAGCATCGAGTTCATATTTGCCAGCAGTGTAATCGTCAATCACCGAGCGTGTCCCTACAAAATGATGCGGCACTATGCTGAGTTGTTCTTTGCTTGGAGGGGCGGTGCCGATGGCGGTTTCGCGGTAAAATTGCCGCGAATCGGCAGATACGATTTCCGCGCCCAGCCGTTTCGCCAGCCGTATGCTCAAATCGGTTTTACCAACGCCCGTCGGACCTACAAGAACCATCAACATAAGAAAAAGAACTGTATTCGTCTTTATTTTAGTTTTTTGATATACAGTCTTCGTCTCAGATACGGTTCGCTTTCGTAGTTGTTCCACATAGAAATTGCGTCGTGATTGCTTTCGAGTTGCTGGTTTGATATGGCCGTTTTGATTCCCAGACGAATATACGCTTTATTCAGTTCGGCGTAATATATCGAAGCTACGCCTTTTTTTTGCCAATCGGGACGTACTCCATTCATATATAAGTCGATTTCTTCGTATTTTCGCAAGGCTCGCAAGATGTGTATAAATCCGAAGGGAAACAGCCGACCTTTTGCTTTTTGGAAAGCTTTCGAGAGGGTAGGCATGCTTATTCCGAAGGCAATCATTTCGTTGTGTTCGTCAAAGACCATGCACACGATTTCGGGTTTGATGAGGCCGAAATACGATTTAAAATAGCGGTCGATTTCCTTATCGGTCAATTCCACAAAGCCATACAGATTGACGAAGGCCTTGTTGAGCGTCTGGAAAAACATTCTACCGTAAGGTTTTATCTCTTTTGCCGATTTGAATTTTTTGACATGCAGATTGTATTTCCGCATAATGATTTCGTTCAGTCTATTCACTTTGTCTGGCACCGGCTGCGAGGCGTTGAATTTGAATTGAAGCCAATCTTCGCCTTTTATATATCCCAAACGTTCAAGATGTTCGGGATAATAGGGATAGTTATAGATATTTGCAATAGTTGGCATCTTGTCGAATCCATCGACCAACATGCCTTCGTTGTCCATATCGGTGAAACCCAGCGGGCCATCGACGGTATCCATGCCGAGTTCCTGCGCCCATTTTTCCACCTCTCCAAACAAGGCTTTCGATACTTCGAGGTCGTCGATAAAATCCACCCATCCAAAGCGTAAGTGCTTGTATCCCCACTTTTCGTTGGCACGGGTGTTGAGGATGGCTGCTATTCGCCCCGCCGGACGATTGTCCTTATAAACCATCCAATAGCGTGCCTGACAGTAATCAAAAGCCGGATTTTTATCAGGATGCAGAGTCTGCATCTCGTCGGCGTTCAATGGAGGTACCCAATATTGACTGTCTTTAAACAGTTTAAACGGGAATTTTATAAATTTGCGTAGTTCCTTTGTGCCTCTTATTTCCGTTATAGTTATCTTCATATCGGTTGTATTAATTCGTTTTCATAAACACTCATTGCGGGTCGAAATTTCTTGACATACACATAAATATATCCTCATAGCACGCGCTCCGCAAGGGAGCAAAGGTAAAGAAAATTTGAACTTTCGGAAATTATGGATTATGAAAGATTCAAGATTGCAAGAACCAAGAATCAGGACGCTACGCAGGCAATTAAGAATTCTTAATTCCAAAAATTGCCCGTAGGGCATTAATATCAATAGAAAACGAGGCGCCACACCAAGGGTTCAACAGCGACTTTAAGGTCATTAATCATTAATCATTAATCATTAAGGACTTTAAGGACTTTAAGGTCATTAAGGTCATTAAGGACTTTTAGGACGTCGATTGCATCTTTTAGGATGTCGATTGCATCTTTTAGGATGTCGATCGCATCTTTTAGGATGTCGATTGCATCTTTTAGGATGTCGATTGCATCTTTTAGGACGTCGATTGCGGCGTACTATTTGTCGTCGTCTGTCTTTTTTTCCTTTGTTTGATGCGAAATGCGGACGTTTTTCAGCAAATTACTGAAAGTATATTCGCTTAATTTCTGCGCATCTTTGCCGCGATAGAGATTTTTTCCTACTTCGCACAGCTCTGTAATGTCGGTGTAAAGATCTTTGAATACTGCGATATTGCTTTGCACCAGAGCTTTTCGATTTTCTTTGATTTCGTACTGTGCCTGATTATCGGCAGCTATGGACGTCATTGCCGTATTGAGTTCGGTGATGAAAGCCTCTGTAAGTCCCTGTGTCATCAAAGCATCCTTGTATTTGAGGATATTGGTATTCACAAGGTGAAGTCCCTGCAATACACCTTCCACGTCCTTGCTGCGAATTTTTTTGCGCAAAAGCATTATTCCGAAGTCAGCCGCAGAAAGCGGGACATTTGCACCCGCCATTTTGATGTAGGTACTCAGATTGTTTGCCGCTCTGCTCAAACCATCAACAGAGGAGTAAAGACGGGCGGTAATAATCTTTAATTCTGCTGTTTCTGCTTTGGGATTCAGCAAATCCATTGCTGCTTTAATTTTTCCATCGAAAGTCGTAAGGTATGCGTTGTTAAACTTTGGCGAAAAAGCCGTAAAATCTGCCAAATCTCTTTTCAAACTGAATGAAAGGTATCCCCCAATCACGGGAAGTTCTTCATTTTTACAATTGTAAGTTTTCATTGTTTTTATTATTAATTGAGTTATATTGAAACATTGTTACTGCAAAATACTTTTCAAGCGACAAAGGTATATTTAAATTTCGATAGTTTATTACACATTATCTTTCAACAAAAAATCGGCGATATGTATGTGTTGTACGCCTTCGATTGATTCTTTCCAGAAATCGTCCATTGTTACCACAAGTTTGGGGTATTGATCCTTGACTCCCAAAAGTGCAGAAAATACACGCTCTACTGTACTTTCGCCGTCTAATTTATAGGCCACTTGGACGTATATTTTCTCAGCTTGCTTTTCGGCAATAAAATCGATTTCTCTTGTCTCGTGCTTTCCTGCGAAAACGGTATAGCCACGTCTTTTCAATTCCAGAAAAACAATGTTTTCCAGAACTCCGGCAATCATGCGGTCGCGATAGCCCATTGTGGCGTACAGCAGCGAGATGTCGCCGAGATAAAATTTTTCCTGCGTTTTCAGGATTTCCTTTCCTTTGATGTCATATCGTGGCGTACGGTACAGGATAAAAGCGCCTTCCAAGGCGTTCAGATAGTTGTACACAGTATTTATGTCGATTTTGCGCTGCTGACTTTTGAAATAATCCGCCACATTTTTACCCGAAAAAGTGTTGCCGATATTGTCGAAAGCGTATCTTATGATTCGTTCCAGCAGCTCCACATCGCGAATCCGGTATCGTTGAACCGTATCTCTCAGGATTATGGAAGAATATATGTCGTGAACTATTTTTCCGGCTGCGTCTTCCGTATATTCGGCTGTGTGAATGAGCGGAAAACCGCCCGACCGCAGGTATTCGACAAACTGATCTCTTGTATTTTTCTCCGTTTTCGGAAAATAATGCGTCCTGAATTGAATATATTCGGCAAAGGAAAGCGTATAGACAGGAATTTCCACGTATCTACCTGCCAGATACGTAGCAAGTTCCGACGACAGTAAATGTGAATTGGAACCCGTGAGGTAAATATCAACGTCGAAATCGATCATAAGCGAGTTGATACATTTTTCCCATTCTTTCACTTCCTGAATCTCGTCCAAAAGCAAATAGGCTCTGCCGCCTTGCCTTATTTTCTCCGTAAGATATTCGTAAAGTTTTGCGGCAGTCAGCAGTTCGGAATAAGCAAAACTTTCGAAGTTGATATGAATTATTCTTTCCGGCGGAATGTTTCTCGACAACAAGCTCTCTCTGAACTGTATCAAAATGGAGGACTTTCCGCACCGACGAATTCCTGTCAGTATCTTTATCAGCGGTTTATCCGCAAAAGCGTTAAGCTGCTGTATGTACGATTCTCTTTGTATCATCTTTTTTTTATGGTTACGACCGCAAAGATAGTGGTTTTTTCATAACTTTTTATGGATATAACCCGAAAAAGTGTCTGTGTCTTTTATGCAAATTCTTATATGCAATCTTATATGCAATCTTATATGCAAATTCTTTTATATCATCTTCTGGTCATCTTTAGTGTCATTGTTTATAATCCACTTGCCCTGTTTCCGTCCATCAATTCTTGAAAGTATGCCTTTTTCTTTGAGTTGTTTTATTTGTCTTGCAACTGTTCTTCGTGTAACATTTAATTGATTTGCTATTTCGACAGTTGTAATGTTCAGATTGTTTTCGATAAGAGAAATTATCTCTTTTGTGAAATCTTTTGTACAATCGTTAATAATCCACTTGCCCTGTTTCCGCCCGTC
>JAITGD010000087.1 GCA_031280885.1 Prevotellaceae bacterium
ATTTGACCCTCTTTTTGATTTTGGGAGGATTGGGACTGCTCATCGGGATTGCAAGTTTTGTCATTGTTGTGCGCAAAGACCTTGTCGCCCGCACAGAACAAATCAAACTGCTGCGCGCCGTCGGTTTTTCCGACGACAGGATAAGCTGCCTGTTGAAAGTGGAGAGCCGTATAACGCCCGTTTCGGCAATCGTTTTGGGTGTGGCAGCCTCGCTTGCTGCAATCGTTGACGGAATGATGAATGTCAGTAGTAGCGTATGGCTTACTGCGCTTGTTTTCATCGTATTATTGCTTACAGGCGTTTGGTTTTTTATTGACAAATCGGTTGAAAATTCAATCGAAAAAACATACAATAAATATCTAATTTGAATGAGTTTAAAAAAAGTAACAATTTGTTTATGTGCATCGCGTCCACATATTGACAGGCAAGCCGTTATCGAGATTGCAAATGCATTAAAAACGGCTGGTTACGAAATACAAATAGAACCCGATTTATGTGCGACGGCAATCGATTCGCAGCAAGAAATGGAAGCGATATCAACAAGCACAGTTATTGCATGTTATCCGCGGGCAATCAATGCTTTATTTGAGCGTTTCGGGCTTAAAGCCTCGCAGACGTTGAATCTGCGAACAAGTTGCAGTAGCGAAATTCTTAAACATTTCAATATTGAATCAGCGTCAGCATCGCAGGTGTTGGAAACAGGTGAAAATCAGGTCAAATCAGCTATCGACGCTTGGTATCCTGTATTGGATAGTGAACGATGCATCCAATGCGGTAAGTGCCACGATTTCTGTTTATTCGGAGTTTATACTCTCGATAATGGCGAAGTGCGCGTTACCAATCCAACGAATTGTAAGACAGATTGTCCGGCTTGCGCCCGCACATGTCCCGTCAAGGCGGTTATTTTTCCGAAATATCCTAAATCGCCGATTAACGGAGGTTTGGATGATGAAGAATCGGCGTCGAGCAATATCAATCCAAATGCAACATACGGCGATTTACTTCGCAATCGACTTAAAGAAAGACGATTAACTGGATTATCGCTCTTAAAACCAACTAAAGAATAGAACATTGATCTCCTTGAAAGACAACATATCAGCTATTAAAGCCATACTTCGCATACCGCGCGAATGTTCTCCGCGTGTTGTATGGAAATTTATATGGAATTTTGGCATACGCAACATGATTAATATCAGCCGTTTTGAAAAACGACTAAAACGCGGCGAGCCCTTTTTTCCCGCCTTTGTAATGATATCGATAACTGAAAGTTGCAATTTGTCGTGCAGTGGTTGCTGGGTAACGCATAATGGGAAAAAACATTTGTCGAACAAACAGTTAGGTGGCATAATTTCGGACTGTAAGCGTCAAGGCTCGTATTTTTTCGGTATTCTTGGAGGAGAACCGTTTATGTACAGCGGTTTAATGGATGTTTTAGAACGTCACAAAGATTGTTATTTTCAGATATTTACCAACGGAACTCTCATTAATGAAGAAATTGCACTAAAAATGAGACGATTAGGTAATATAACGCCATTTTTCAGTATCGAAGGATTGGAGCAAGAAAGCGCCTTGCGTCGAGGCAAAAACGATGTTTTTCTCCGTACAATGGAAGGAGTTAGAGCCTGTCGAAAAGCGAGGCTTATCATTGGTGCGGCAGCCAGCATTGGCAAAAGCAATTACGACGACTTAGTCAATCGCGACTATATCAATATGTTAGCAAAAGAAGGCGTTCATTATCTCTGGTATTACATTTACCGTCCCGTCGGTTCTAATCCAAAACCTGAAAATGCACTTGATAAAGAGCAAATTATAAAACTACGACGCCTCATTGTCGAAGAACGGAAACGTGCGCCTCTTCAAATCATTGATACATACTGGGATGACCTCGGCAGAGCATTTTGTCCGGCAGCAACAGGGCTGAGTCATCATATTTCTCCGTCGGGAGCATTGGAGTTTTGTCCACCTTTACAAATGGCGCAAGAATTTATTAATGAGAATGGTACAAATACCGTTGAGCAATTCGGCAAGTCAAAATTTTTGGCAGAATTACGTAAACTTGCTGCCGAAACATCAAGAGGATGTATTTTGCTGGAAAATCCCGAAAAACTTGTTGAATATCTTAATAAACAAGATATTATAGACACAACTACTCGCGGAAACGTAATGCAGGAATTGCAGGCAATGAAAGCGCTTGACGGGCACGACCAGCGAGGCGAAGAAATTGAAGAACAAAATTTTATTTATCGTTTTTTAAAAAAGAAATATTTTTTCGGATTTGGAGCCTATGGATAAACTTGAAAAAAAGATATTTGCAGTTCCGCAGACCTTTAATATCAGGATGCGATTACGTAGCGCGATAGACGAGTTTGTTGAAAACAGCAGTCTCGCGCCTCCCTTATCGCTTGACAATCTGTCGGATATTGCCATGCAAATAATTGACAGCCAACAGCTAAGTGTAGAGATGAAAGGCTGGTTGATGGTCGAAATCAATAACCGTTTTCAACGTGCAACCGTGGCTGCAATACCTTATGAAAAGCGAATGTTGCTGCTCCCGCAATGTCTGCGTAATTCACTGAAATGCAGTGCCGAAGTTGATGAATTGGGCTTGCTTTGCCGAGGTTGCAAGATGTGCCTCATACCAAATTTTGAAAATATCGCCGAAGAACTGGGAATGATGAGCATGGTTGCCGAAGGATTTACGACAGTTATAAATCTGATAAACAGTGGAATAATCAGTACAGTAATTGGCGTTGGATGTCTTGAATCGCTCGAAAAAGTTTTTCCCTTAATGATTCGAAACGCTGTTCCGGGCATTGCAGTTCCGCTGAATCATGACGGATGTAAGGATACTGATGTTGATTATCAATATGTTATCGAAATATTAAAGATGCGAGCCGAAATTTTTTCAGAATATATTGATTATAACGAAATTAAGGAAACAGTCAATAGATGGTTTCAATCCAAATCATTGAATGATATACTTCATTCACAAGATCCTGCAACGCTTATCGCTCGAAAATGGCTGCTTGGCGAAGGTAAACGCTGGCGACCGTATTTGGTGGCGGCAGTTTACAGAACTGTCTCAGAGAAAGTTGAATTAACTGAAGATGTGCGTCTTGCGGCATTTGCAGTTGAATGTTTCCACAAGGCCTCGCTGGTACACGATGATATTCAGGACAATGATTTGATGCGTTATGGGCAGCAGACGGTCTATGCCGCTCATGGCGTGCCAATAGCCATAAACACAGGCGATTTGCTGATTGGAGAAGGGTACAGACTACTGTCGCAATGCAAGAACTCAATGGCGCTCATTGCTGTAGCAAGCGAGGCTCATATAGCTCTGTGCAAGGGTCAAGGCTTGGAACTTGACAGACGGCGGCGCAATATTAAACTTTCTGAAAATGAACTAATTGAATTATATAGACTCAAGACCGTGCCGGCCTTCGAGACAGCGCTTGTTTTTGGACTGATTTGTTCACAAAGCAATATGGAATTACTTCCTATTATGCACGATTACGCTGATGCTCTTGGCATTGCGTATCAGTTACAGGACGATCTTGAAGATTTGGAAAAAATAGATAATTCGGAAACAGTTCAACTTTTTACTACACTGATAGATACATATCGTCTCAAGGCTCTTGCGACACTCTCCACATGTCGTAATTCCGAGCTTAAAAGACTTCTTTTCTTGCTCGCAGATAAGATTATTAATCAATCAAATACACCTATGACATGAAAAAATCGATCTCACTCAGAATGTTTCGTACTTTGCAAAAAGCAAAAGACCGTCTCGGTACCGAAGCGAAAAGCAGAATTGTAGAATATATACGTTCGCAACAAATTAATAATGGGATGTTTACAAACCGTAATCAACTCGCAGTCGATCCGTATTATTCCGTTTTCGGATTTATGCTTACAAGTATTTTTGGGATTAAAATAAATACACATATAGCAATAGATCAACATAATAAGTATGAAATCGATCCTTACAATCTGACCTCTTTTTCCTCATACATCCGTACTTCACACTTAATAGCGGTTAATATCAATAAGTTACGCGCTACATGGAATCCTAAAGTAAAAGGAAAACTGAGTTTTAACTCCTTCCCAAACGGCGATCCCACATCGCCCTATTCGCAATTCCTGCTTTGGTGCCTGAAAGAAGACCTGAAATACAAAATATCCGACAAATTGAAAATCTTACAATCGCTTGATAATTACCGAACTACAAAAGGAGGATTCTCAAATATCAAAGGAGAAAATAGTATTTCGACCAACGCTACTGCCGCAGCCATGTTGCTAAAAGGTCAAATAAAAGGATATAAAACTGATAATGATGTATATACATTACGAGAAATGCAAGAAGATATGGGAGGATTTAAGGCCTCGGAAGTAGCGCCGACTCCCGATTTGCTTTCGACGGCTACCGCTTTGTTCGCATTGTCGTGTTACAAACTTGCGCCCCGCGTCAATGCAACTAACTTTGTAGAAGCGCATTGGAATGACAATGGCGGATTTGCAGGAACCATAGCGGACGAAAACACTGATATTGAATACACTTTTTACGCACTTTTAGCTTTAGGTACATAAATGATAGCACAGGAAGAATTGGAAAAAATGAGAGCCTATTTGACGGATATAATCCTGAATGAGCGCAAGAAAGACGGGATTTGGCGAGGCCGACTTTCGTCGAGCGCCATCTCAACCGCTGTCGCTGCTTATGCGCTCTCACTGTCCGATAATGCAAAATATCAACATGCTGTTTCAAAGGCTATTGAATGGCTTATGATCACGCGGCGAGAAGACGGTTCATGGGGCGACAGTCCCGAAAGTCCCTCTAATATGACAGCTACATTACTTTCATATTCAGCTCTATATGCTCTCGGAAAGCCGCCTGAAAATACAAAACGCTTTCTCGAACAAAAATTCGGAAACGAATTGACCGAAGATTGCATTGTTCGCGGGGTGCTGAATTATTACGGTAAAGATCTTACATTCTCGGTTCCAATACTGATAATGTGCGCAATGGCAGGACTTGTAAACGACTGGCGAAAAATACCGTTTTTCCCTTTTGAGCTTGCGCTTCTGCCTCAATCGTTTTTTCGTTTCCTCCGGCTACCGGTCGTCAGTTACGCCATTCCCGCATTTATTGCCGTCGGAATTTTAACTCACAGAAAAAGAGAGAAAAATTTTTTATGCAAATTTCGCAACACATTAATAAACAAGGTATTAAAACGATTACTCAAATTACAGCCCTCAGACGGCGGATTTCTTGAAGCGGCGCCATTAACAGCCTTTGTAACAATATGTCTCTGTGGAGCGGGATTCACTAATCATCAGGCAACGAAAAATGCCGTCGATTTTTTAGCTGATACACAGCGTAATGATGGCTCGTGGCCTATTGACACCGATCTCTCTGGATGGGTTACGTCATTAAGTATAAAGGCTTTAGGCTACGACAATATCCCCGACAAAGAATTTTTATCAAAAGTGCTTAAAAACAATGCTTTCAAAGAACGTCATCCTTTCACAGGAGCGCAAGCTGGAGGATGGGGATGGTCGGATTTGTCGGGTTCCGTTCCCGACGCCGACGACACTTCCGCAGCGCTCATCGCCCTTCACATCCTGCAAAAGGGAAAATGCTGCAACGAAGCGGAAAATGGTGTACGCTGGTTGCTCGATTTGCAAAACAGCGACGGAGGGATGCCGACTTTTTGCAAAGGATGGAGCAAATTACCTTTCGATAGCAGTAGCCCCGACATTTCGGCGCACAGTCTTTTGGCTTTCGAACTATGGCGCGAAACGCTTGATGCCTCATTCAGAGTTCGTTGCTCCAAAAGCATTGAACGACTGCTGATATGGCTCCAAAAAAATCAAGCCGACGACGGCTCGTGGACGCCACTTTGGTTTGGTGAGCAAGAATCTTATAATGAACGCTCTCCTGTTTATGGAACTGCTGTTACCGTCGAACATCTCTGCACATCGCATCATCCGCTCGCCGCAGCGCTTGCAATCAAAGGAGCCGACTACCTCTGCCGCTCGCAAAACGACGACGGCGGTTGGGGAGGTCAAGCTACTGTAACATCGAAAGTTATCACAACATCGCGAGCGCTGAGCGCACTTGCATCCATGCCCAAAAATTACGAAAATGCCATAACTTCGGGAATTGATTACCTTTACCGTCGTTTTCTCCAAAACGATTATAATAAGCCCGAACCGATAGGATTGTATTTCGCACGGCTTTGGTATTCGGAGAAAATGTACAACCCTGTTTTTATGCTGGATGCAGTTACAAAAACACTTTGCAGGGTAAAAAAAGGTTTTTTACTTTGAATTTTATTATTCTTAATATTAATTATTTACATAAAACAACATGAAACTAAAGGAATTTACAGGTGAGGTGTTAGGAACGTTTATCCTGACGCTTTTCGGGTGCGGTTCGGTTGCCGTAGCCGTTCTTTTTGGAGAATATAACAGCATTTTTCAGATTGGATTTGTCTGGGGAGTCGGAGTTACGCTGGCTATTTATCTTACTCGCCATCTGTCTAATGCTCATTTGAATCCGGCCGTTACTTTGGCTATGGTTCTGGGCAAACGAATGAAAACAGACAAGATTCCGGTCTATCTAACAGCGCAATTTCTTGGCGCTTTTTTAGCTGGAGGAGCTATATATCTGCTATTTGGACCTTCCATTGAAGCCTACGAACAAGCACATCAGATTGTTCGCGGCTCGGAAGCCTCGGTCATAACCGCAAAAATGTTCGGCGAATTTTATCCTAATCCGGGTGGAAGCGCCGTTGTTTCAATGCCTTTGGCTATAGCTACCGAATGTTTCGGCGCTTTTCTCTTAGTTCTCGCCATCTTCGGATTGACCGAAGACGCAAATACAGGTCGCCCCGGAAATTCAATAACTCCCTTATTTATAGGACTTACTGTCTCGTCTATCATCTGGCTGACAGCTCCTTTGACTCAGACGGGAATTAATCCTGCCAGAGATTTCGGGCCTCGTCTGTTTTCATGGATAGCGGGCTGGGGCGATGCGGCTTTTCCCGACAATCGCGGCGGCTTTTTCTGGGTTTACATCCTCGCCCCCATTGTCGGCGGCGGCATTGCTGCGCTGTTCGAACCTTTTATGAAACGTATTACAAAAAATATTATTAATCAGTAAGTTATAAAATCATCAAGAAATGAAAAGAACAAAACTTATTTTTGTTGGAGGTTTCCTCGGAGCAGGAAAAACTACCTTATTGTGGAAAGCTGCTCAGCAAGCTATGAAACAGGGACTTCGAGTTGGTCTGATTACCAATGATCAGGCGCCCGAATTAGTCGATAGCGTATTGTTATCGAAAGAAGGACTGAAAGTTGCAGAAGTTAGTGGCAGTTGTTTCTGTTGCAATTTCAACGGTTTTACCGATGCAGCTCAAAAAATTCGTGCCGATGCATCGGCTGATGTGATAATTGCCGAACCGGTAGGCAGTTGTACCGATCTTTCGGCTACCATTCTGCAACCGCTGAAAAAAATCTGGAATCGCGATTATGATGTAGCTCCGCTCACAGTACTCGCAGATCCTGAGCGTCTTACGGATATTCTCAAAGGCGGAAGAGCTGAACTTCATCCCGACGCCGCGTATATTTACCGTAAGCAGCTCGAAGAAAGCGACATAATCCTGATTACAAAAATCGACAGCTATCCTTCCGAACAGATCGACAAACTGAAACAGGATGTGGCCAAAGCCTTTCCTTTTGCTACTATACTTACAGCAAGCGCTTTATCGGGCGAAGGAATGGAAAACTGGTTCAAAGAAACATTCAATCGTTCAGATTCGGGAAAACGCATTGCAACAGTCGATTACGACACTTACGCCAACGGAGAAGCTGTGCTCGGATGGTTGAACGGTACGGTACAACTGAATGGCTTAAAAGTGGACTGGAACAGCTTGATGGACGATTATCTTCACAATCTTTCCAAACATTTCGACAGCAACAACTATTCCGTAGGACACGTGAAAATAATTGCCGAGAGTGACAAGCAATACATCGTGGGAAACTTGACGGGAAAAGCGAGTACTTTAACCTTGCGAGGCGCCATCGAACCTTGCGATGCTATACGACTAACTATCAATGCACGTGTCGAAACATCGCCCGAAACGCTCGACAAAATAGTAAATGAGACTTTGAACAATAGCGTTAAGAATCGCTGTGATACTAAGACAGTTGCCTGGAAATATTTGACGCCGGGTCGTCCGAATCCGACACATCGTTTCACAGAAATAGTATAAAATATTAATAATAAATAAAATAAATCTTCATGAAACACTGTTTTTTACTTTTAATGGTAATGTGCTTTTTAAACGCTTCGGCACAGGAACCACAGACCGTAATAACGTTTCAGGCAGGTAAATTCACACTAAGAGTCCTTTCCGAAGGCGGAGGACAGGGAAACAGCGGCTTATTGAAAGGCGCTACTCCGGAACAACTTAAGAAATACCTGCCCGACGGTACATTCCCTATCGAAACACAGGTTTTTCTGGTGCGCACTCCCGACAAAAACATCCTGATTGACGCCGGATACGGAAAAAATCTTTTCAAAAACCTGCAAACATTGGGACTTGACGAAAGTAAAATTCAAGTCATTCTGCTTACTCATTTGCATGGCGACCATATCGGCGGAATGTTGCGCGACGGAAAAGCCGCGTTTCCCAATGCAGAGGTGTATCTGGCAGAAAAAGAATACGATTACTGGTTGAATCTCGGCGAAAAAGGTGCTGTGGCTCGAAAAGTTTTTGAGGCTTATAAGGATAAAATTCATCGTTTTGAACCTATCGAACTTGTCGAAATAGAAAATCAAACCGATGAGCTTATCCCTGGAATTCAGGCAATTGCTGCTTACGGACATACTCCCGGACACACGGCATACCTCATCCGTTCGGACGAGTCGAAACGGCTCATTTGGGGCGATTTGACACATGCCATGCCTATTCAGATGCCTTGCCCCGAAGTGGCGCTTTCTTTCGACGTCGATTCGGAAAAAGCGATTCTGTCGCGGAAATTACTTCTCGATTACGTCCTTAAAAATGGAATTATTTCGGGAGGAATGCATGTCGCCTTTCCCGCTGTTGGTAAAGTATCCAAAGGAAAAACAGAAGGTTACGCCTTTGAAGCTATATGTCTTTGCGAAGGTTTATAATGAATGTTTATGAAAAAAATATTTTTTAATATAAAAAATTATCAAATGAAAAAAAATGCATTAATTACAACATTTTTATTGTTTTTTACAGCGTTTGCCTGGTTTTGCAACGCACAGGATGCGGTTCAGTGGAGATACGACCGAACCGGCATTTACAAAGAAGCCGGATTGCTGAAGTCATGGCCCGAAGCCGGACCGCAGTTGGCGTGGAGTTACGACGGATTGGGCGAAGGACACTCTTCGGTTGCCGTTTCAACCTCCGGAAAATTGTACATTAC
>JAITGD010000101.1 GCA_031280885.1 Prevotellaceae bacterium
CCCCATTTATATTTACAGGCTCAGCCACAGCCGAATATGCCGTTTCACCAGCGCATACGAGGCATCGCTTTCCCTGCTCGGGAAGGGTTGAAATCATCGAAATTGGCAAATATATCATCATCAATCTAATTTTATTTTGACGGTGCAAATGTAGTAAACTTTTTTCTAATCGGATGTGGATTTGGTTTCGTCTTCAAAATTTTTCATGTAATTTTGTGGCGAAATAATGCTTATTAATAAATTTAAAATATGATTGAAATTATTGTTATTGCAGCGCCTTCGGGGTCAGGAAAAACAACCATCATCGAGCATTTGCTGAAAAATAATGCAAATCTTGAATTTTCTATCTCGGCCACAAGCCGTAAGCCTCGAAAAAATGAACAAAATGGAGTAGATTACTATTTCATATCAGCAGAAGAATTTCGTAATAAAATCTCTAACAACGAGTTCCTGGAATGGGAAGAAGTTTACGAAGGCAACTATTACGGTTCGCCTCAATCGGAAGTTGATCGTATAACAAAGCTCGGAAAAACTGCAATGTTCGATGTAGATGTAGTTGGAGCTTTGAACATTAAGAAAAAATACCCCAACGCTTTCCTCATTTTTGTAGTGCCACCTTCGCTGGAAGTCCTAAAAGAAAGGCTCGAAAAAAGACACACCGATTCGGACGAAGAAATTAGTAAACGTCTGCAAAAGGCTAAAGAAGAACTATCGCGCGCTAAAGAATTCGATTATATCCTGCTGAATGACGAACTCGAAGAAGCCATCGAAGAAATAGACTCTGTGGTATCGGAATATCTGAAAAACAAACTCGTACCAGGCACTTTCAGAATAGTTGAGCAGAAATAGACGATGAGGTCTGCAAAATTGATAACAGCACTGTCGTCAAAAATAAAAATATCGGCGGCGCTTCTTCTGATTACCAACGCTATATATGCACAGTTCGTCGATTATGGATCCGACCCTGCACGTCTTAAATGGCGTGAAATCAACACAGAACACTATCGCGTAATATATCCCTCAGAAAACAGCAATCAGGCACACAGATACGCAATTCTGCTGGAAACTATCTATCCACATGAACGTAAAACTATGAAAACCAAACGTTCATCAAGGATTCCTGTGATAATACATCCGTATAACATACTCTCTAACGGCATGGTTTCATGGGCGCCAAAACGAATGGAACTCCTTCCGGCACCAAGTGCCGACAAATCTTTTCGATTCCCAGAACAGACTCTGATAGCTCATGAATCGCGACATGTGGCGCAATTAGAGCGACTTAACCAAGGATTATTCCGTCCGTTTTACTTTGTTTTTGGAGAAGGAGCTATGGGAATGTCTGCAATCTTCGCACCCCAGTGGTTGCTTGAAGGAGAGGCTGTTGTAGCCGAAACAGCGCTTTCATCTTCCGGACGTGGACGTCATGCAGATTTCCTCATGCCATACCGTGCGCAGGCATCCGAAGAAAAACAATTCAGCTTCGATAAATGGCTAATGGGTTCATACAGAGACTATACCTACGATTTTTACGCGCTTGGTTATATGATGTCTGCATACGCCCGCACGAAGTACGGAGCTGAGGTATGGGACAATACGCTGAATGACCTCAGCTGGTGGAAAGGCGGATTACCTCCATTTGCAGGAGCCTTGCGTCGAAATACAGGTCTAAAAACCAAAAAGTTATTCCAAAAAGCTTTCGATTCGCTGGCAATACCTCCTGAAATCGAAAAAAACTATACAAGTGTCTCTCCAAAAAATAAACTCTATACTTCGTATCTATCACCAATACAGACGTCAAAAGGAATTGTCGCCATAAAAAACAGCCTCGACAAGCTAAGCGAACTCGTAATAATCGAAGCCAATGGACGCGAAAAACATCTGACCTTTATTGGAAACATTAACAGTAAAATATCCGTAGAAGGCAATTACATTTACTGGTCGGAATATATACCCGGAATACGATGGAGGCACGAAAACTATTCAGTAATAAAACGATACGATTTATCAACAAAAAAAATCGTTAAACTCACCTCCGGTAGCAGATATATGTTTCCCGCTCCGAACAAAAACGGAGACAGAATCGCTGTATTTGAACCACTTCCCGATGGAAAAAATACAATCACTGTGCTGGACGCCGTCGGAAATCGCATATACAGCAAACAGATACTACATAATCGCTTTGCAAAAGATATTATTATGCTCGATAACAATGATATAATCGCAGCACTTGCCGGCGATGGCACAAGTCTTATGCAAATGAACTCCGAAGGCGAATGGCATGGATTACTGCGTCCTCAAGCTACTGATATTGGGAGCTTAAGAATGAACAAGGATGGAGAATTACTGTTTGAATCGGGATATAGCGGCGTCAGCAATCTATATTCTTTTGATACCATAAGTCTCTCTGTTAAAAGGCTTACTGATGCGCGTTTCGGAGCTTTTACACCTTCGATGACCGAAGCTGGAGAACTGCTTTTTTCGGATTATTCATCCAAAGGATATGAAATAGCGCGAATTACACCGGAAAAAATCATCCAAACTGATGAAAAATTCGATAATGCACACCAATTTATCACTGCCGAGTCGCTCGCAGCGCAGGAATCTTTTAACATAGACACATTCGCCTGTCCTTCAGTATCTCCCTACACCGACAAAGCCTATCGACGCGGACTGAATTTATTTAATATTCACACCTGGATACCTTTCTATGTTGATGTAGATTACGTTGCTGGGGTCAATAATTTTTCCATGAAAGACATACATCCCGGAATAATGCTCAATTCGCAGAACAGCCTCAATACAATGATGGGACAACTTGCTTATTATCACGACCGTAATACAGAAGAAAATCATGCAATAATTTCGATGAATTACAAGGGACTTTTTCCCGTATTTCAACTCCGCGCCGACCTTGGCGGTAAACAAAGATTTATGTATTCAAGTGGTTCACAAGCTCCAACTAAGATAAATACTCGTGCCGAAATCAACATATCATCTTACGTGCCGCTGAATTTTACAAAAAATCATTTTTTACACGGATTACAGCCATTTGTAGGCTACTATTTTACAAATGATTTACTTATATATCCCACTTCAATGGGAAAATCATCAAAAAATTTTCAATACCTGAACGCTGGAATTTATTATTACAGATATCGAAAACTCGCTCTGCGAGACATATTTCCGCGCTACGGATGGCAAACTCGAATACGATACCTCGGACATCCAAATATAGATATGGGACAACTTTTTTTGGGCGAGTTCACTGTATTTTTTCCAGGAATAATACATAATCACGGACTTCGACTATCGGCTTCGCATCAGTATCAAGATATTAAACACGGACAGTTTTTTATTCCAAGAAGAATAATCGACCCCGCACGAGGCTGTGCGTATTATCTATATAATGATGAAACAAGTACATTTACAGCTGATTACTCTTTCGCGCTTGCATATCCCGATGCAGCGCTTGGCTCACTGATATACATCCCGCGAATACGCGCAAACTTATTTGGTGATTTAACTCGAAGCCATTCAGCTTTTACTTCTGCTGATAGTCAGCAGTTTTATCGATGGGAAAAACTTTATTCATACGGAATAGAAATCTATTTTGACATGTTTTTATTTCGACTGCGCTATGCTCCTATTGCATTTAAATTGAGTGCAATGAATGTAAATGGCAAACTAAAAGGAAATTTTTCCTTCGGGCTTACTATAAATTAAACTTATTAAAATGATACAAGAAATAAAACTTATTGATAGAGCGCTGCTTGACAAAACAAGCGCCGAAGCAAAAGTTAATGAACGGCTGCGTAAAAATTTCAATCTTCATAACGATTATTCCGACCCGGTGAATCGCCTTTTAAATGCTATGGAACCTGGTACTTACATACGTCCACATCGCCACGCCGATCCACCAAAGAATGAAACATTTATTGTGCTGCGTGGCGCTTTGGATATTCTTATTTTTGATGACCTTGGTTCAATAATTTTACGTCAAACACTTTCTCCCGAATCAGGTAATTACGGTATGGATATTCCGGCAGGCATTTGGCACGGAATGATTGTTCTGCTGCATGATACAGTAGTTTATGAAACTAAAACTGGACCTTATTTTCCGCTTACAGATAAAGATTTTGCAAGCTGGTCGCCCGATCCGAGCGATACGACAGAAGTTCAAAAATATCTGAATCAATTCATGTAAATCGATTTAAACCATAGCTCGAAAACAGGATCAAGAAATAAAGGTTTATGCTTGGCAAACTCGAGTATTTCCTTTTTTACCAAAGCGCTGCGCACTCTTGCAACGTTTGCTGAAGAGTTAAAATCGTAAAGAGCAATATTTTCAGAAGAACAGAAACGATCTACACCATCGGAAATAGCCTTTAAATAATTGATTTGAAAGTTGCTTAAATCGTCAATTATTTTTAAAAAATCATATTTACAGAAATCCATCAATTCATCTCTCGATACCTCAGAAGTTTGATCGGTAACAAATCCTTTGGTATTGCACCAAGTTATGTGTGAAAGTAGTTGTACGTAATAAGGATAGCCATTCAATAAGGTGCAAAGTTTCTCTGACTGATCTTTCTTTATTACCCTGCCGCTTTTTAAAAAACTTTTCGTTATAAAATCTGCAAAGAGGCTACAGTCCACAGCTTGAAAGGTAAAAATATCGCCAAACTGATAAAAAGCTTCTTTTTTCGATTCAAATAATTCGCGCATAGCGTTCTTTTTCCCGCCGCTAACGATATAAGAAATTTTTTCGTGTTCCTTTAAGTATTTCGACAGACGCTTTTTAACCTCAACACTATCCTCGAATTTTTCAATATTTTGAAATTCTTCTATACAGACACATATTTTCGTTCCATGTTTTTCTGCATATTTAGGAAAGAATTCTATACATTCCTCACTATTACTTCTAAGTTTATCAGGGTCGAACACCACTTTAACTTCATTTATGCGATTATTAATTTCGACACGCGGATCTGATTTTTCAAAAAAGTTTTTTACATTTATCGACCAGTCGTCCACAGTTTCACAGACGCATCTTAGAGCCTCAGTAGCAAGTTTTTCGTAAAATCCAACCGAACTTCTGATATTAAAAAGGTTTATATAACAAAACTTTAAATTAAATGCCTGCTTTTGAGCCTGAAGCAGAGCTTGCCGCATTAAAGAAGTTTTCCCGTATCGTGGAGGCGCAATTAACACAGTATTATATCCGTTCAATATATTCAGAGAAATCCAATCCAATTCTTCTCGGCGACCAACAAATTGGTCGCCAATAACTTCTTTTGTAAAAATAAAAGGGGAGTCCATCGATAATATTCTATTGAATCATTTCAAGTAATTCATCTAACTTTGGAGTCAAAATAATTTCAGTGCGTCTATTTTTCTGACGTCCTTCTTTTGTAGTATTTTCAGCGATAGGAATATACTCGCCTCGTCCAGCGGCGGTAACTCGCGACGGCTCTACTTTACCACCCTTCAAAAGAGTTCTTGCTACGGTTGTTGCACGTTTCACACTTAAATCCCAATTATCCGAAAGACTGCCCGAACCTGCATAGCGTACATTATCGGTGTGTCCTTCCACCATAATATTTATCTCGGTGTTTTGTTCCAAGACTTTCCTTATCTCGGCAAGCGCCTCTTCTCCTGGTCTTTCGATTTCGTAACTGCCCGATTTGAAAAGCAACTTTTCATCGACAGAAACATATACTTTTCCATTTTTCTGATGCACTGTTAAACCTTTTCCCTCGAAGCCAAGCAATGCGTCTGCTACTTTGCTTTTCAATGCTTTAACAGCCTGCTCATTCTTGGCCAGAGCATCCTGTAATTCGAGAAGTTTTTTGTTTCGTTCACGCAGTTCATCCTCCTTTTTTTGAAGCGAATCCTCATTCTGCTGCAATTTTTTCAATAAATCGGCAATTTCTTTTTGATTAGAGTTTTGAAGCTTATCCTGTAACTCATTCAAATCTTTATTTCTACGTATCAAAGCCTCTTTCTCCGAAGTCAAAGCCTCTATATCTTCCTTTAGATCGGCTATTTCACCCTCTAAAGATTTAATTTTTGAGGCTTGTTCGTTAGATAAAACGCCGAGATTTTCATAACGATTTCTAAGACCGTAATAATCCGTCTCTAAACTTTTATATTTCTTTGATGTTACGCACGACGAAAATAAAATCATCGAACAAAGAGATACTAATACTATATTTCTCATTTTACAAATTGTTTTTAATTATAAATTTTTTTTAATTTTTATCTTATATATCTACATTCAATTTTACTGTTTCGATTCTTGCCGACGATAAACTTAGTATTTTGATTCTGTAATTATCGAAAACAAGTTCTTGATTTGCTTCAGGGATACTCTCATATTTGTTTATTATGTATCCAGCCAATGTTTCATACTCATCAGATTCAGGAATTTTCAGTTTATACTTTTCATTGAGATATTCAACCTCTAATCGTCCTGAAAAAATAAACTCATGCGGCGACAGTTGCTTTTCCGTTAAATCGTAATAATCGTGCTCGTCCTCTATATCTCCAAATATTTTTTCCATTAAATCTTCGAGAGTTACAAGTCCGGAAGTACCTCCAAATTCATCAACCACAACCGATAATGACTTTTTATTTTTCATAAAATAAGTCAGTTGCTTTTGAGCTGAAACAGTTTCCGGAAAAAAATCCACAGAGCGAAGCATTGAAGATATGGTAGTTTTTCCTGATAATAAATCCTTATAACCGGCATAACCTTTTATATCATCAATATCAGTTCCATATACCAGCACACGTGAATAGTTAGTTTCTATAAAAAGTTTTTGAAGTTGCTTTATATCGGCATTTTCTGCTATTGAAACTATTTCATTGCGTGGAATCATACATTCTCGAAGTTTCACATCCGAAAAATATATTGCATTTTTAAAAATCCGTATATCTTTTTCGTGTTCTGCTTCAACTATATCAGTCATCATTTCCGATAATTCATTTTGACCAAATACTCCTTCTTTTTTAAAGATTTTTAAAAACAAATCAGGATTTGCTTTTATAATCATAGAAGGCAAAAATTCTGCAAAAAGACTTACTGATACAGTAGCTAAAAGTATTCCCGTCAGTATGATTACAACTTCTGGGAAATTAAAAGATTCAGAAAGTATTTCATTGAAAGCAAAAACGAAATTTACACAAAATACAATCGTTGATATGCAGTACAAAAGATGATATGCTGAACTTTTTCCGGCTTTCGACGAGCCAAAAGTGCGAGATGATTTTTCGGAAATAGAAAAAAAACACGCCGAAATCAAAGCTATAAGCATCAAAATGATATACATGCCTACAATTGTTTTTTAATTTACTTATTATTATCAAATAAGTTTCTATGTATTTTGCTTATTTATTCTGATTTTTCGTCGGAGCTATTTTCCTGCTTCGATTTATATGGGCGAATTTTGTTGTATCGGTCAATTAGCGCGTTTATATCAGTTATAAAGGCAATATAATTCTCCTCGCCTTCGATAAGTATAAAGGCATCAATCTTAGCAATTATCTTGCGGTAAAGAGGATCAACTTCACGTCGGATACCTATCATTCTGTCTTGAGGTTTCGCGGCTTTTTCGGCAGTACGAAGAGCAAGTAATTCTGCTAAAATTTCGCTTGAACTTCTAATGTCCTCTACCCATTCGTCTAATCCGGTTATAACGGCAATTCTGTCGCTATATTCTCCGGTTAGCTCCTTTAAAAGACTATTAACAGAGGCAAGTTCTTCGTCATAATTTTTACGAGTAATGTTTTTGTAAGTCTTCATCAAATTTGTAAGACTTACAGCTGCCTCCGACACTGCTTGGCTTCGATGTTTAATTGCACCGCGAATAGTTTCAACAAAGCCTGTTATAAATTTATCCAAGTTACGGTCGGCCTCGCGAATCTTTTCCGAATAATCGCTCTTGCGAACAAAGTCAAGAACCTGCTTCTCTATTAGAAATTTGCTGTTAAACAACTCTAAGAGATTACCAATCTTTTCTATAATTGCTGGAAATTTGACAAGCAATGCTACGAAAAAAGCTAAATATTGACAATGTGCTTCGTTTCGTAAGTTTTCTAAATGAATCCTAGTAATTTTCATATCTAAACAGTTTTAAAATTAATATTTAATAAAAAATTATTTCATGCCTTATCGCTTAATTACAGTTTACGAATCTTAAATTTTGTTCAATTGCTACTTGAGCTGATATTTTATTCTGTAAATTATATTCAAGTTGCACTGCAACAGACCTCAAATTTTTCACTACTCGTTCAATTATCGCTTGAATAAGAGTATAGATTTTTAAACTTTGCTCAACTATCCTTTTGATAAAGTTTACGTCCGTTAAAATACATTCAAGTGTTGCTTGAATGAAGTTTACAAATCGTATATTCAGATTCTGTATTTTTGATGATTTCATCAAGATACAAGAATGTTCGTCGCGATAAATCGGCCTGAAATAGACAAATGGCTGATTCATCACAAATTTAGTCTGCAGACTTTTATCAAAAAAAGATATAAAACAGTTCATAACAGCAACTTAATCTTAGCTTATATATCAAAACAAGAACCTAAACGATTCGGCAAAGTTAAACAACTTTTTAACATAATGTTCATAAAATGCAAGAAAATCTGCAATAATTTTTAAATTTATTTATAAGTGCTTGATATATCAGGTATTAAAATGTCGAAAATTTAATGTCGCAGAGGATTAAATGGCAATAAAATGTGGATTGAGGCGCTATCGAAGTAAATTTAAGGTAGAATATCCGCATTAAAATTATTTGATTACCTTTGCAGCCTAAAATGTGTTTAATCATGAAAAGAGTAACATTTATAACAATCGCATTTATATGCTTGACAGTTTGCTGTTTCTCTCAAAATAGAGATCGAGACGGCAGTAGAAATCAGCGGTATCCGGAGTGGAAAAATCCGGCTGTAACTTCAGTAAACCGGATGCCAATGAAAGCGCAAAGCTTTTCGTTTGAATCTCAGGCTTTAGCAGAGGTCGGCAAAAAGGATCAATCGGCTTGTTTTCTGTCATTGAATGGAGTCTGGAAATTTAAATGGGTAGAGAAACCGGCAGAGAAACCTGCTGATTTCTACAAAGATGACTTCGACGATAAAGGCTGGGATAATTTCAATGTACCGGCTAACTGGGAGTTCAATACGGTTGGAAAAACTTACGGTTATCCAATCTATGTCAATCATCCGTTTGAATTTGGTGCGCGTCATCCTAAGCCTGATTCTATGGCGGAAAATATACCGGAGAATTATAATCCGGTTGGTTCTTATCGCAGAAGTTTCACTCTTCCAGAGCATTGGGATGGTCGTGAAATATTTATCAGACTTGGCGCCGTTAAATCAGCATTTTATTTATGGATTAATGGTCAATACGTTGGCTATAGTGAAGATTCTAAGCTGGAAGCAGAATTTGACATTACTCAGTATGTGCGCAAGGGACAAAACACTGTTGCCTTGCAGGTATATCGCTGGAGTGATGGTAGTTATCTTGAATGTCAGGATTTCTGGCGCATATCCGGCATAGAGCGCGACGTTTATCTTTATTCCACTCCAAAGATCGCTGTTAGAGACTTTAAGGTGGTAAGCGGACTTGATGATTCGTATAAAAATGGCAAATTTGAGTTGAAAGTTGATTTACGTAATTATTCAATTAAGGATCAACGTTCTAAATCCGATTCGCCTGTAGTATGCAAGGTAAATGCTGCTTTACACTCTGCCGACGGCTCAAAAGTGCTTGATCTTGAAGAAAATGCAAGCTTTGAAGCTATGAGTTATTCTGTAAAATTTTCGGCAGTACTGCCATCAGTAAAAACCTGGTCGGCAGAAAGTCCGAATTTATATACTTTATACATCACTTTGCTTGATTCTCAGGGAAAAACAAGCGAAGTAATTCCATGTAAAGTTGGTTTTCGCACGGTAGAAATAAAAAATTCTCAGGTTTTAGTAAATGGCAAACCGGTATTATTCAAGGGAGTAAACCGTCATGAACATAATATGAATACGGCTCACGTTCTAAGCGAAGTTGATATGCGCAGAGATATTGAACTGATGAAACAGTTGAATGTTAATGCAGTACGTAACTGTCATTATCCAACGGATCCTCTTTTTTATGATCTTTGCAATGAATATGGAATTTATGTGTGCGACGAAGCGAATATTGAATCTCACGGAATGGGTTACAATCTCGACCGCACGCTTGGCAATGATTACAGATGGCAAAAAGCTCATTCTGATAGAATTATGCGGATGTATGAACGTGATAAAAATTATCCTTGCGTGATTTTTTGGTCGATGGGCAACGAGGCCGGTAATGGATATGTTTTTTATAATGCGTATATAGCTCTTAAAGCTGCCGATCCAACTCGTCCTGTTCAATACGAACGAGCAGTACATGAATGGAATACTGATATTTATGTTCCTCAATATCCCAGCCCAAATACTTTTAAATGGTATGCAGAAAATCGCACTGATAGGCCAATGATTTCATCGGAATATGCTCATGCTATGGGCAATAGCTTGGGTAATTTTAAAGATTATTGGGATGTGATAGAAGATCCAAAATATCCTACAATACAGGGCGGTTTCATTTGGGATTGGATAGATCAGGGTTTACAAGTAACTCGAAATGGAAAAACTTTTTTGGCTTACGGTGGAGATTTTGAACCAAAGGAAGTATTTAGTAATAAGGGAAATGATCGCAATTTTGTGTGCAACGGCGTGATTGGCGCTAACCGTATTCCAGAACCTGAAGCATACGAAATGAAAAAAGTATATCAAAATATCGGAACTACTCTGAATGAGGCTAATAAACTCGAAATCGAAATAAAAAATAAAAATTATTTTCGCGATTTAAGTAATTATTATCTTGCTTGGACTTTGCTTGAAAATGGAAAATCTGTTCAATCAGGAAAGATTGATGATGTAAATATCAATCCACAAGAGACTCGAAAACTGATTATTCCGTCAAATTATGGAAGACTGACCGGTAAGGAATATTTTCTGAATGTGGAATACAAACTCAAGAACGCAGAACCTTTTCTTTCAAAGGATTATATTGTTGCTTACGAGCAATTTGCTTTGTCGAAATTTGAGTCACCGAATATAGTGCTGTCCGAAACTCCTGTTAAAATCAGTAAAACACAGTCGGAGTGTACAGTAAGCGGAAAAAATTTCAATATTATTTTTGATTTGACTTCAGGACAAATAAAAAATTATTCGTACAAAGGTCGAACCCTTATTGAAAGCGGAGCCGAAGCGAATTTTTGGCGCGCAATGACTGATAATGACTTCGGTGCAGGTTTGAATTACACAAGAAGACCCGAAGATAAAGCCAGCGACGACCGTAAACTTCGTGAATGGAAAAATGCAGGAAAATTTGAAAAATCTAAAGTGAAAATCAGTGAAAATAATACCTGTACCGTAACTATCGAGAAACTTATCTTCGATGGAGACGCCAAACTTACTCAAAATTACACTGTTGATTCTGATGGTAAGATAGTTGTTGAAAATAAATTCGACAAAATAAGTGGCGAACATCCAATGATGCCAAAATTCGGAAATATTATAGTAATTCCTGGAACATTCCGTAACTTAGCATATTACGGACGCGGTCCTTGGGAAAACTATATTGATAGAAATTCAGGCTCAAACATTGCAGTATATACGAGTAATGTTGATGATCAGTATTTTCCATACGTCCGTCCACAGGAAAGCGGTAATAAAACAGAAGTTAGATGGTTCGCTTTGACAGATAAAAAGGGTCAGGGATTGAAATTCACCGGCGAAGTACCTTTGGAATTTTCGGCGCTACCCTACTCTATTGATGATCTTGATCCTCAGGAAAATCTGGATCAGTTTCATTCAGGAGAACTAAGCAAGCGTAAAAGCATCTACGTCAATGTCGATTACAAGCAAATGGGTGTTGCAGGAATCGACAGCTGGTCGGCGCTTCCGCTGGAAAAGTATCGCATCAAATACAATTCATACAGTTACACATATACCATAGAACCAATACAATAAGGTAATACACAAGAAGCACAAACATCGTTTGTGTATTTTGTAAAAGGCTCGATAATTTATCGAGCCTTTTTTATGTTTTCAGAAATTCAGTTCACCTTTACCTTGTCGAAGGATCTCAAAATCAGCTCCTGAACAGTCAATCACTGTTGACGGTTCGAGACCGCCGGGGCCGCCATCGATACAGGCGTCAACTAAATCGCCATATTCTTCGTGAATTAGCTCAGGATCACTGATATATTCCACTATTTCATCGTCGAATTTGATGGAGGTGGACAAAACAGGACATTCTGAAAGATTCACCAACTCGATTATGATTTTGTTGTCGGGAATTCTAAGTCCGATTTGCTTTCTACGTCCAAGCAGTTTATCGGGAACTTTGCCCGATGCAGGAAGTATGAAGGTAAATGGTCCGGGGAGATTCTTTTTCAGGAGTTTAAATGTGCGATTATCTACTTTGGCGTAATCAGACAAATGGCTCAAATCACTGCATATAAGCGAAAACACAGCGTCTTTCGCCTTCATATTTTTGATTTGCAATATGCGCTCGAAAGCTTTTTTGCTCCGAAGCATACAACCCATAGCATACACAGTATCTGTGGGATATATCACAACCCCATCATTTGCTAAAATATTAACAAGCTTGTTTATTTCCCTGGTGTTGGGATTGTCGGGATGTATCTTAAGCAACATTTCATCCTCTTGTTCTGTTCACATCAAAGCCGCCACCGCCGATGCCGTATTGAGCCTTATTTCCACACCATGGACAAGTGCTGACTGTCTCTGTACCAACGCAATGAATTTTTCCACAGGTATCATCGTAAGCAAAACCGTGCTGATTTCCACAACATGGACAAGTGGGTGAACCCATTAGCTTATCTGTACTGATTCTTAGAGTAGTAGCGTTTTCGTCGGACATATCAAAATAGCTATCGTCTATCTTGAAGGCGCCTACCAGCCTGTAATTCATTCCCACATCGCCGACGCTGTCCATAAACACGTTTTTCCGATATTTAATAAGGTACGGCTGTTTTGTGTTCTGACATTTAGCGGCTAATACTACAAAGTTGTCATCCACAACCGGTTTCGAGTCCTGTTTTGTCAAATCAACTTTAGATATGGTGCTTTCGTCTAATTTTGCAAGCTCAAAGCCGGTAGAATTGTTTTCTACGCTTACACTGCTTGTTTTGATGGAGTTTGTAACCCATTTGAAAAATGTTTTGTATGATTGTGCGTCTGAATTGTCAAAATAAATCACATTTTCGGTTAGCTCTCCAAGTATTTTATTGTCAGTATGTTGTCCGAAAGCTATTGCGACCAAGTTTGCGGAATTCATCCAGTTTCGTTTCCATTCGGCGATAACTCCCTGTACATCACGTGGACTATCGGTAGGCACGCCGTCAGTAAACAGAAAAACAACAGGTTTCCAGTCGCCTTTTTGTTCCTGAGTTGTTTGGACGATATTTTTTCTCAACTCGTACATCAGATGCCCCAATCCGACGCCAAGCGAGGTTCCGCTGCCTATCGGAAATTTGGGCGGATAAAAACTGATAACTTCCTGTAAAGGAGAGATTGTTTGAGCTTTACCGGCAAAAACAATCACCGAAATCCAAACTGTTTCCAGAGCATAAGGATCGGTACGCAATTCCCTGATAATGGTTGCCATGCCTTCCTGAACCTGTTCAATGGTATCGCCGACCATCGATTCGGACACATCAATAAGAAAGTAAATAGGTAGTCGTCTCATTATGTAAAGATTAGAATAAAAAGTAAAATCGTCAGAAGAAAAAGTTGCGAAGTATCAACTGCCAAACCCTGACCTACTTGGACAGGCTTTGCTATTTGTTGCAGAAGATTAAAAATCGGCCTAAAAATCTTTTCACAAAACTGATACGCAGACTTGTATCGCCCGTCCAGCCGGTCTTTGTGCGGCAACAGCTTGGAGTATAGAAACAATGCCATAATAAGTATGCTGATAAATATGCTCAGAATCATGCGTATATCTTCTTATATTACAGTATGTACCTCTGGCGGAGGAGGTGGCAAAACGATTTCATCCGCCGCTCCTATACTGCGATTGCCCACGCTGACCGAGGCTGAAACCCATTTGAAAAATTGCCGAAAAGTTGCCCCGTCCGTTGTGTCTAAATTGACAATCTTGTCCGTCAGTAGTTTAACGTTTTCCGTGCGTGGATTGCTCCCAACAAGGCAGACTACGATACTGCCGAAATTCTTTTGCCCGACTATCGGCACAGTTTGCTGAAACAGTTGAGCATCAGATGCTCTGCCATCACACATCACAAACAATAGCGGCATCCAATCGCCCTTACGTTCGGGAGTGCTTAGAATGACTTCTGAATCAATCTTTTTGCACACAAATTCCAAAGCTTCTCCCAGATGTGTTCCGGCGGCCTGTGGCTGCGGAATATCAGGTATTTGCATACTTTCGAGTTCGGTAAGCGGCAACAATTGTTCGGGGTAGCGATTGAAGGTTATCACACTCAAATGCACAGATTCCAAGGCAAATGGATCTTGCCGCAAGGATGATACCAAACTTTCCAGCCCTACTTTTATTGCTTCTATCGGCTCGCCGCGCATGGCCCCGGAGGTCTGTATCAATATATAAACCGGTAATCGTCTCATTATGTTGTCATACGACTATATTTACTTCGGGCGGAGGAGGAGGCAGTTCGCCGAGTCCGACGACCTCATTTCCGCTGTCAACTTTTTGACTTCCTGTACTTACCGATGCTGAAACCCATTTGAAAAAGGCTTTGATAGTAGAACTATCTGCGGTGTCAAGTTGAACCACACATTCTGTTATCTGTTTAAGTACATTAGTATCAGCGCCATTTCCAGCGGCACAAGCTACTACGATTCCGGCTTTGCGTTTGCGAAATTCCGCAAGTCCTTTTTGCCAATTATCGGTTGGTCCGCCGTCAGTCATAATGAAAATCAGCGGTTTCCAGTCGCCTTTTACTTCGGATGTTGTTTTTGCCACTTCAGTGTCGATTTTGTTTGCCAATAAGGTCAAAGCATCGCCGAGCGCAGTAGTTCCACTTGCCTGAATTGAAGGCATTTGAAAGGCGGTGAGTTCCGTAAGCGGAACAATTTGTTTTGCAGAACTATCAAAAGTAATAACGCTCAGATAAGCTGTTTCAAGAGCATAAGGATCTTGCCTTAACGCACTTACAAGCGTTTGCATACCGGTTTCAACGGCAGCTATAGGCTCGCCCATCATCGAACCGGAAGTGTCAAGTATAAGATATACAGGTAATCGTCTCATTTTATTTAGCGTATTTATCAAGTATTGTTTGAATTGTCTGCAAAAATACCTTGTCGTCCGTAGGGTCGCCTATAGCGTCGAACTTCCAGTCTCCGTTTCGTTTATAGAGTTTTCCGAGTATCAGTGCGCGTTTTCCGGCGAAGGAAGCGTCAGTTGCGATGTCGTATTCCGAAAAAACCGAATTTACTTTTTGCGGAGTGCCTTCGTACATTCTGATTTTGGCGTATGGAATATTCGAGAAATCAAAGGTTTGGCCTTGATTTAGGTAAATATTAATAAAGAAGAATATTTTGTCAATAGAAGGGTTTAGCCTATTCAAATCCACTGTAATTATTTCATTATCAAGACCATCATCGCCACCTTTGTCGCCTTGCCTGTCGTCGCCGCTGTGTCGCAAAGCGCCGTCTTGCGAAGTTAATTTCCCGAGCGGAAGATTATTTTTCTGCAAAAACCCGTTGTAATCAGGTGAATAGATATGATCTAACTGATTTCCGTTAGCATCGGTCATGATGCAACTTAAATCTAAATCAACATCTTCGATAACTTTTTTGCTGCCGAAGAGCCCTTTTTTGACAGTTTCTATTGCTCCCCAATTTACTCCAACACAGAAATTTGTGAGTTTTTCTCCGGATTCTTTGCGGAGATCAATTTTTTGTCCTTTTGATAAGTTAATTGCCATTATGATTTTATTTTCAAATTGTTAAACATATTTATTCAGATAATCTTCCAGCCCGCCTTTTTGACCTGTGCCGATGGCTTCGAATTTCCATTCGCCGTTGCGTTTGTAAATTCGCCCAAATTCTACGGCTGTTTCGATGGAAAAATCTTCCTCAAGTTCATATTTAAGAAATTCTTCCTTAGTGTCGGGGTTGTAAATACGTACAAATGAGTTACGTACCTGTCCAAAATTCTGCCTCCGTTTCTCTGCTTCGTGAATAGTTACAACGATTCGTATTTCGGATGTGGCCGGATTGATTTTCGACAAATCGACGTGAATACTTTCATCGTCGCCATCGCCTGCGCCCGTAAGATTGTCGCCGAGATGTTGCACCGCGCCGTCGGGTGATTTCAAATTGTTATAAAACACGAAATATTCATCCGAAAGACATTTTCCGTTTTCGCCAAGAATGAATACCGAAGCATCGAGGTCAAAATCCTGCCCTGTGCTTGTCGAATTGGCGTCCCAGCCTAATCCGATTACAAATTTCGGAAGGGAAAGATTTGCTCGCCCGCCTTTTTCCAAATTAATTGCCATAATTTTATGTTTATTTCTTATGTGTTGATTATTAATTTATTTGCCGCCTGCACGCCACTGCATACCCCAGCCGTAAACCGTGTCGCAGTCGTCGTGTCCTTCATGAAAAGTAAGAAGTTTCTTGACTGTCATAGAGTTATCTGTATCAAACAGAATCTCGGCAATAGCGCAAAATTTCTTAACGCTAAACTGCTTTCCCATTTCGACCACGACGTCGGGATTATCAGGCACTTTGATCGTTACAACTGCGTTAGTATCTGTCCATTGTGCTGCGCCTTCGTAGATAAAGCAGTAGATTGTCATCCGCTTCAAATCGCTGGCTCCCTGTATATTGACCAGCATATTTTCTCCTTCGGACGCCGCGCCGGAACGGTCGTCGCCGCTGTGCCAAATCCAGGGTTTTTGAGTGTAACAGCCTTGTCGAGTAACTTGATTTTTAGCGCCTCCACGACCTTTTGAAAACTGCAAACCATCGATACAAGACTTGTTGCCGTCGCGAAGTTCGTACCAGCAACCTAAATCAAGGTCAATCGGGCTTTGAGTTAATGAAGCCCAGAAACCTTTCTTCTTTTGAGTCCAATTCAGATTGATTATTACCTCTTTAGAGACACTATCGCCTCGTTTTGTCAAATCGATTTTATGACTATCCCCCTGTTTTTCAAGAGTTATTTTATTAAGATTTATTGCCATGATATTGTTCTTTACAGATTACACATATTTATCAACAAAATATTGCAGACCACCTTTATAGCCTATTCCCATAGCTTCAAATTTCCATTCGCCGTTACGTTTGTAGAGACGTCCGAACTCAACCGCTGTTTCGATTGAAAAATCTTCGTCTAATTCGTATTTAGCGATTTCTTCATTGTTTTGAGCGTTGTAAATACGTATAAACGAATTGCGTACCTGTCCGAAATTCTGTTTGCGGACTTCATAATCATGAATGGTTACTGTGAAAATAATTTCCTGAATGCGAGGATCAACTTTCGCTATATCAACGGTCAAAGTCTCATCATCGCCATCGCTGCTTCCACCAGTTGTATCATCGCCGGAAGATTCGACTGCCTCGTCGGGCGACTTCGGATTATTGTAGAAAACAAAAAACTCATCCTTAGGTAACTTCTTGTTTTCGCCCAACATAAAGGCTGAAGCATCAAGATCAAAATCATATCCTGTGCCTGCGTTTGGATCCCAGCCCAAACCTACTCCTACTTTCGACAGCCCTATCTCAATCCGCTGTCCCTTAGTTAAATTGATCGCCATAAAACTATATTACTTTTAGGTGTTAAAAAATATTTATTCGGTTGCAAATGTACATGTTTTTTTACAAACATAAATTTGACGCCACAAAAGTAATATTTTTTTTGGACTATTGGACGTTTGGACTGTTGGACTGTTGGACTATTGGACTATTGGACGTTTGGACTGTTGGACTCTCGGAATCACAAAAAATTCTTGTCAATTTTCTCGCAAACGTACAAGTTTTTCTGTTATTTCCGCCAATTTTTCCTTAGTTAGCGGGTATGCCGATATGAATACTACCGACAAGATAGTCCCTATCGCAGGAAAAATACTCATCATCATACGGATTCCGCTCTGTACTTCTGATGATTGCACTGCATTGGCCTTGAATCCATACATGCCAAGCAACCATCCAGTCAAGGCGCCTCCTATAGTCCAACCAAATTTCTGAGACATCGACGAGGATGAAAAAATCAAACCGGTAGCTCGACGGCCGGTTTTATACTCTGAGTAATCGGAAATGTCGGCGTACATCGACCATAATAATGGAAATATACTTCCCGCACATATACTTATTACGAATTGAAATAGCATTATAAGAACAAGATGATCTCTTCCGATGAAGTAAAAACCGAAACTGAAAATCGTAGCAAGAACCATCGCTAATAAGTATGTCTGTTTCTTGCCGATTCTGTTTGATATGGGCGTTACTAAAATGATGCCGACTATGTTAGCCGACTGTCCAAGTACTAAAAATACTGTGGTTAAAGATAAGGAAACGTTTATGACGCCAAGATGCAAAGCTTCCGAATTGCATACGTAATACTTAAAGTAATATACCGCAGCGCCGTCGCGAATGGAATTAAATATAAGCGCCGCTATTCCAGCGCCTAATAAAATCCACCAGGGACGGTTACGCCATAAATCTTTTATATCATCTCGGAAGCTGTTACTGCTCTGTTTGATTGGTTTGATGCGTTCCTTTGTCCATGCAAAACATAGTAGGAAAAATATAACCGCAATTACAGAAAATATAGAAACTGCCGCAGCCCAGCCAAATGCAGTGTCAGAAACGCCGGTTTTGCTTCCGGCGAAGAAATCTATCAAAGGCTCAACAAGTAGAAGTGCAAGTATGCTCCCTGCAAAGGCGAAAATCATCCTGTATGATGATAATTCCGTGCGCGAGGCCGGATTAGAAGATATAACCCCCAAGAGCGAAGCATAAGGTACGTTGATGAGAGAGTATGTCATCATCATTAATGAGTAGGTAATGTAGGCATAGACAAGCCTGCCTGCGTATGAAAGCGATGGTGTAAAGAAGGTTAAAAAGCCAATCAAGCCAAATGGTAGAGCAAGCCATAAAAGATACGGACGAAATTTGCCGTGGCGACTGTTTGTACGGTCGGCTATCACGCCGACGACAGGATCAAATACCGAATCCCAAATGCGTGTTATCAGGAACATTGTGCCTGCCGCTGCTGCCGACAATCCAAATACATCGGTGTAAAAGAACAAAAGATACATGCCGAAAAGCTTCCAAAACATGGAGGAAGCTGCGTCGCCTAAGCCATAAGCGACTTTCTCTCGGAGACAAAGTTTTTCGTCCATCAGTTTTGTGCTTTTAGATATTCGTAATTTTTATTTATTAGCTTAGTAATGTTTTGTACAGAGGTCGAAGAACGTAGTCCGTCCGGTGGAGTATTCAAGCAATAATCCGTCAGACGATCAACTGTGGATAAGGCTACATGCATGCGAGTATCGGAGGAAGCATAATAGATGAATACTTTACCGTCTTGGTCGGTGATCCAACCGTTTGAAAATAGCACATTGGATACGTCGCCTATCCGCTCGGAGCCATACGGAGCCATGAAATATCCAGCAGGACTTGCTATCAGCTCTGTGGGATCGTCAAGAGAAGTCATATATAAATAAAGAACATAGCGCAATCCGGCTGCGCAACTTCGTACGCCATGCGCAAGATGCAACCATCCCTTTGAGGTTTTTATAGGATGAGGGCCTTCGCCGTTTTTCACCTCCTTGATAGTATGATAATACCGCCGGTCGATGATCTTTTCATCTAGTACTTTGGCATTTGACATGTCGCCGATAAGCGTCCAGCCTATTCCTCCTCCATTTCCGGCGTTGATAAAACTATCCTGCGGACGTGTGTATAAAGCATATTTACCAGCAACAAATTCGGGATGCAGTACAACATTTCTCTGCTGACTACGACTTTTTAAATTCGGCAAACGTTCCCATTCGATTAAATCCTTAGTGCGAACTATTCCGGCGCCTGCTATTGCCGACGATAAGTCGCCGGGAGCAGCGTCAGGGTCTTTACACTCGACGCAGAAAATGCCATAAATATATCCGTCCTCATGTCTTGTTAAACGTATATCATATACGTTTGTCTCCGAATCGTCATATTGCTGAATGTTTATAGGATATTTACGAAAACGGAAGTTGTCCACACCGTTTGGGCTTTCGGCAATGGCGAAAAAAGATTTCCTGTCATACCCTTCGACACGTGCCACAAGAAGATATTTGCCATCATACTTTATAGCAGCAGAGTTCATCACAGAATTTACTCCGATACGCTCCATCAGATATGGATTAGTACGTAAATCAAAATCATATCGCCACACTAAGGGTACATGAGCGCGCGTTAATACGGGATTACGATAACGTACAAACAAACCATTGCTGTCATCAACAGGAGTGTTAGGTAAAGACAAGAGAGCTTCCTGCTCGGATATAAGTTCCGATAAGGTTTTTTTGTTAATCATATATAAATATTTTTTACTTCGACAATATATTAAGATTAGAAAATGCAAAAATGTCTTCGCGATTGGCTTCAAAATAGTCTGAAAAGCGCAAAAAGCTATTTTTATCACTTTCAACACAAGTTGAAATCAGAAGAAAATGCTTTCTGCGGTTTTCAACTCTGTTATAAAATACAAGCAACGACTTTCTGCTATGTTCAACTATTGTTGAAAATATGGTCAAGCTCTTTTTTATATATTCAACACAGTTAGAAAGCCCAAGATAAGGCTTTCTTCGACTTTCAACTAATGTTGAATAGATGCAAAGCGATTTTTCGCTATGTGAGAAATCAGTGTGTAATTTAGATATAAGTAAATTTCCACTGAAATGTATGCTTGTTAAAACTGAAACCATAATTTTTGTATAATTATTAACTCGCTATTCTTAAATATAAATATATTTTCTTTTATGCGGTTTTATATATTCTATTGATAAGATACAGTAAGTTTGTTATTAGAATTATAGAAATCTATACAATCATTCAAAATAACTGCCGACATATTAGGATTTGATGGTGAAGATTTACCTTTAACTCCATACAATCTTAAGCCATCTACCTTAACAGCTTCGATTGCTGCGGTGAAATATGGTTCAGTCTGTCCATCCCAAGAAATATCTGCCTGATTGAAATGCACATTGTCTGCGTTTTCGATATATATGGCCGGTATTTTACTTGCAAAAATATTCTTGCCCGGAACTATATTTGGACGTAAATCGTGATTTCCACCGGCAAGTTTTTCCATCGGACTCTTCTTTATATTAAGTTGGAAATTATTAAAAAAGATATTTTGCAGTTTGCTTTCGTCAGAAGCATACATAATTACTCCATTTTCGCTCGTGCAGCTGATGTTTGTAAAATTAATATTCTTTACAATTCCGGGAACATTTTCGTGAACTCCACGTATGGAAGATATTTTTATGGCGTCACCCTGCCCCCACCAATCGCCGGTATGAAGCCGTGTCTCTATCGTGATGTTTGTGAAGTTGATATTTTGTATCGACCCCGAGTCGCCAACTCCAATATTTATACCACGATTTGAATCGTAGATACTTATATTGCTGATATTATAGTTGGCCATATTATTTTGATCCCATCCACCAATGCGTATGGCGCTCGAACGGGAACGAAAAATACAGTTATTCACATTGATGTTCTCCGAGCGCCTGAGTATTCCTTTAAATCCAGGGTCTCCGAAATGTGTAGCGTAACCGGCAAGCACAAGAGCGTCGTCGCCACAATCGAAATTGCAATTGGAAACGTTGGCATTACTACACGAAATTATGTCAAGTCCATCGCTGTTTGGGATAAGCAGATTGTTCTGAATATTGACTCGATGTACTTCTATCCCGTTACAATGTACCAGAAGGATAGTCCAATATGGCGCGTCGATGCACCTAAAGTCCGAAAGACTAACGCGAGTACATTCGCTGAAAATTATCATCTGATGAAAACGCTCTTTTGGATATAGCGGCCCGTCGCCAACTCCATGAGCTACTCGGCGAAAATTTTCGCCTTGACGGGTAAATTGCCTGTCATCAAGGCCGATAACCTTAGCGCTGTCTTTATACATGTATTCCATTCCCTGACCGAAGATTTTCCCTCGTCCGCTAATTGATACATTATCGGCCTTTTCGGTGTAAAATACTCCAGCAGGATGATTGTTATGTATTTGATACTTTTCAAGATCGGTAGTCGCAATAAGTGTCGCTCCAGCTTCGATATGAAAATCGATGTTCGACTTCAGATTGAGTGTCCCTACGAGATATTCTCCCGCTGGTACAAGTACTTGACCTCCTCCATCTTTGAAGCATTTATCGATGGCTGACTGAATTGATTCTGTGGCGAGAGTTTTTCCGTCGTTTTTTGCACCGAAATTTTTTACATTATATACCTTACGTCCGTCACTTTCACTGCATCCAAAGATAAAAGCAAGTGCAATTAGCGACAGTATTGTTTTAGTTCTATACATATTATTTTATATTTTTACACATCAATATTCGAGGAAACTGTATGAATCTGCGAAAATTATCCGAAGAACTATGTCCTGCAAATGGCACGTAGAAATGCGTCTTCATTTGCCATGCGTTTCGCCATAGAAGGAGATAGCTAATTTCGTAGTTCTCAATGAGTGGATATAGCGTATCGGTGAAATAAGCCGTATCGACAATTCCCTCTAAGCCGGTCTCGGAGAGGCAGGCTATCTTATTAACTTCGTTTGCATATCGGGTAATGATGTCGAGATTGTTTTTCATACGCTCCTCGTACCATGACATTTTGTCAGCTGCGGCATAACAATCGAATCCAAGCATATCAACAAAATCATCGCCAGGGTATCTTTCAAGGTATTCCTTGACGTCGTTCACGTCCGAAGGAGAATACACGTATATTAGATTGTGTATCTGCTTGACGTCGCGCAGATATTCAAGCGTCATTCTCCACAAAGCGATATATTCTTCCGGCGTACACTGCTTGCTGCACCACCAGAACCAATCGCCCGTATGTTCGTGATACATACGGAACATCACGGGCAGAGGCCTTCCTTCGTCATCTTTCAAATCTGATAAAAAGGCCGCCAGCCTGTCGAGCCATGTTTTGTATTTATTGTGATTGTCGCCGCCTGGCAAAATGCTCTTTACTACTGTGTTTTGCCGACAATCCCAAGCGGTGTTTCCGGTGATAATATTGTCGCAATGCCAGCTGATAGTGTTAAACGAGCCGCGCCTGTGAGCCTGAAGAATATATTGTTTCATGTCGTCGAAGTTAATCGAGTCGAGATTATATGTGGCAGCTATTTCGATGTGTCCCAACTCCCATCCCACAACGGCGGTATAATCGCCGCAGACGTCCTTAACGTCTGAACGACCGGCTTCTCGAAACCAATCATGCCCGTATGCAAGGTCGTCCTGGTGTCCAAACATTATTCCGCGCTTAGCAAGTTCTTTTAGACGCGAATACATAGCTTTTGTTTCCGTTGTTGCATGCTTGTCTATCGGATGAAAATCGGCTTCTAAGGCATAATTTAAGCTTGGTTCTTTCAGGGTATTATCTCCGAGTATATTTGCTCTATTCATTTCTTGTCTGTGCGACGTCAAAATTGCTTCGTACCATTGATTTATACGTCCGAAATAATGTAATTTTCCTGTGATTTCAATGGATTTTCCATTGATTTTTACAAAATTTTCTACCGAGTTTTCTGCACAAGAATATAGGAACAAGGTGTTTATTGCAAAGATTAATAGCTTGTACATATATGAAACTGTATTTTTAATTTTCAGTTTATCTGATGATTATGTGATACGATTATTCTTTTGGTATTATCCTGAAATTGTCGAGACAGAGATCAACTGTTTCCGATTCTCCTCCTCTTAGGGTGAACTGGAATATATTGTTATCGACGGGGAAGTCTGACGACACCTTACCATTCATCACATCAGTCATTTCGGCAGTAATTGTTTGCCACTTGCCGCCGGTATTAAATTCGCTGACAATCCAAGGCTTCCATTCCCACCCGGTTTGGTTTAGGTTTATGCTTTTTGTTTTGAGTGCTTTTAAAGTATTGATCTCGAACTTAAAGTAGTACTTGTGTGGATTGTCGAAAACATCTCTCGGCCAGGTGTACCAAGCGGCGAAGAAATCGAACCATTCCCATGAACCTAATGTTCTTGATATGCGTGTATATAGCCCGCTGCACGGTTTGGGGTCGTTTTGATTGATTGTTCCATCGGTGAAACATTGCTGGTTGCTCCATCCTGTGTAGTTGTCGATGTCTTCAAATATTCCGCGAGCATCTCTAAAACGTCCTGTTAGATAGATGTCTGTCTGCGTTCCCTGTATCCTTATTATGTCTCCGGGCTGCGCAGCTTGCGGTACGATAATCATGATGAATTTTTCTGCCGTAGAATCGATTATGGCCTCCGTTGATCCAAAGTAAACTTTTCCCAGCTCGGCTGTGATATTGTATAGATCGAAGTTGTTACCGTTGATTCTAACGGTGTCGCCTGCAAAACAATATTCGTTTTCGAGGCCAGCAACTTCAAAAGGAGGCGAGATAATTGAGAGCGAAGCATAAGTTTCGCCGTATTTTGTTTTTATTTTCACTTTGTTATCAACGTCCGAAGGTAAGATTCTCGGAATCGGCAGCGTGATTCTATCGCGCAGAGCATATACCGTTGACAGGTTCACTTCTACGTCATTTATAAAAATTGAGATAAGTCCTGTAAGATTGTCTCCATGCAGGCATATCATTTGTGTCAGTGCGGCTTGACTTATTGGATTTTCCAGGTCTGACGATGTTGTTATCCGTGTTATTGTGGGTTGCCCGTCGGACGAAGTTTTGTCGTCGTAGTTATCATTGTATGTAACTATGTCTTTTTGACATGCGTACATCACTAACACAGCGGTGATAATTAGTAAAAAGTAATATTTTGATTTCATTTGTATTATTGTTTTATTGATAGTTACCATTCCGGATTGTTTTCGTTGATGTTTTTATTTGTATTCATTTCGGTGATTGGGATTGGATACAGTTTGTGTTTTGCAGTCCGAGACTTATAGACGCCTGATTCATCGGATCCACCGATGCTATTCATCACGTCCACATATATTCCCCAACGGATTAAATCCCATCGGCGGTCTCCTTCGAGGGCAAGTTCTCTTGCACGCTCTTCGAGGACAAAGGAACGGAAGGAGATTATACTGCTGCTGAACGTGCTAAGCAGGACTTCGGTAGCATTACTTCTCCTGCGGATTTCGTTCAGAGCGTCTATCGCTTCCTGGTTTGGTAATCCGGCAGCCTCAGCTTCGGCTTCGGCATAAATTAACAGCAGATCAGCATATCGTAGCAAGGGCCAGAAGGCGTCGGTACGTTCAATTGTTTTGTCGCTTCTATCGTCGTATTTTGTAAGGAAAGCGATGAATGCGGCGTCTTTGTTGCATGTGTAGTTCAGTCCGTCGTCGTATGGAGCTATCGGCAGGACTTGCGTACCGTCGTCGGCTGTGTATCCTTTGGCCTTTTTGCTGTATTCATCATTATCAGGGTAATATGAACCTATATTCCACTTTCGGTCGAAGTTTCTTACCCATCTATGCAGAACGCCTTTTTCGATTCGATAGTCTTTACTTTCAAATAATTTATACCAATGATCTCTGCATCCGTACCATAAACCGTTATAGATATCGCCCGAAGCTTCGTATATTCCGGCGTATCCTGTGGTGAATGTTATGCCATATCTTACGTTTCCAGATACTGTTTGAAGCGACCAGACGTGTTCGCGCGAGTTTCTGTTATCTTTCTTCCAGAGTTCGTCGTAGTCGAGCAGTCCGTATTGTCCGTAGTTTCCATTGATGATTTCCTTTGCTTTATCGCGAGCCAGAGCATAGTATGTTTTATAATCGAAGGATTCGTATCCGGCGACTTGCTCTTTTGAGAATTGTATCTCGGAAGGGTTTGTATATACTTTATTACCTGCGCCATCGTAGGAAACCGGCGCTCCGCTTTTCACGTAGATTGTGTTTCCTGCGGGCATCGATGCCGAAGCTATTGTGGCATATACTTTTGCAAGTAGTATTGCTGCTGCTCCGGCGGAAGCTCTTCCGGGTTCAAATTCGGAGTCAGTATTTTTATACATAAGCTGTTCGGCTTCTTTTAGCAGATCGATGATGTGTGCATACACGTCAGTAATTGCAGATCGTGGGATATTTGTCTCTCCAGTGGCGTTTATTGAAGTATGACGCAGAGGTATAGGTCCGTAAGCTCTTACAAGCAGAAAATATGCGTAGGCTTTTAGGAATTTCAATTCGCCGATAATGTTGTTTTTATATCTCTGTGAGACGTTTTTCATTGCGTTTATATTTTCTATTGCGTAGTTTGCACGGTGAATTAGGCTGTACGGCTTGTCCCACATGTAGTTCATATCGTTAAATGACTGGAAATTTCCGGCGCCAAGCTCCCTAAAAGCCCAATCGGGGCCGGAGATATAGTCGCAATCAAATTCCAAAACGGTGGGGAATACGTTCCAACGGAACATATCATCGAGCAATTTGCTGTAAGTTCCCATTACCCACTGTGTTGCTCCTGCGTCGGAGTCGGGAATATCCTGAGGTTGAATAAAATCAAAGGTTTTTTCCTTTATCATTTCCTCGCACGAGCTTGTGAAATTGATAACAATAGCGAGGGCTAATGTCTTTATTATGAATAGATACGTTTTCATGATTTGTTGAAATTAAAAATTAAGTTTTATACCCATTGAATAAGTTTTTCCGCTGGGATATGAATACATGTCCACTCCGCGTCGCGAAGCATCGCCGGCAAAAGCGTTTACGTCCGGATCGTACCAGCTATAGTTCGTTATGGTTAAAAGATTGGATGCACTGATATACAAATCAATATCCCCCATAAAGGAAAATGGTTTTTTGAAAGTATATCCCAGATTAATATTTTTCAATCGTATGTAGGATCCGTTCTCGATATATCTGTCACTCAGTCGCCACTCGCGAGTATATCCTCCCGATATTGGTTTGGGCCACTTGGCGTTTGCGGTATTTTCGGGAGTCCATCGCGAATTGTAAATATCGCTTGTGATGTTTCCAACGTTGGTCATTTTAATTTCAATTAAGTTTGCGTTGAAAATATCGTTTCCATAGCTTCCTTGTATAAATACTCCGAGAGTAAAGTTCTTCCATTTGAGATTATTAGAGATTCCAAAGACGAAATCCGGATTGGTATTTCCTATTATTGTTTGGTCTTTTTCGGTGATTTCGTTATCGCCGTCAAGGTCTCGGAATTTTATTTCGCCTACTTTCGACAGCGCCATCGCGTCGGAGTATTTTGTTTCGCTGGCATATTGAGGGTCAGCTCGTACTTCGGCCACATTGTCGTAAAATCCGTCTTCGACGTATCCGTAGATTGCTCCGATAGGTAGCCCGTTACGCTGGATAAAGACGTTATCGACAGCGTACCAGAGGCGAGTGGCGAATTGATCTCCGCCCAATCCGCCAATTTCATTGCGATTGAAGGAGATATTGGCAGCGATATCCCAGGAGAATCCGGCTTTTAAAATCGGAATAAATTTGCCCGAAAGCTCAAGACCACTGTTTTTTATCCATCCGGAATTTTTCCACATGCTACCGAAACCGCTGTTAGATTCAATTTTGACGTTTTGCAGCAAATCGATAGTTTTTTTGAAATACAAATCGGCGGTCAAATTTATACGTCCGTGCAAGATGCTCAAATCCATGCCAATATTTGTTTGCGTTGTTGTTTCCCATTTTAAATCGGGATTCAATGCTCCGCGCCAGTCCAATTCGGAAAAGCCGCTGTTCAAAGCAGATCCCACCGGATAGTTAGCAGTGCCTAAATAGGCCATCGTTTGATAGTCGTTTATACCTTGATTGCCTGTTTTTCCCCAACTTACGCGCAGTTTCAGGTCGTTGAACATGTTCAAATTTTTCACAAATTCTTCGTCGGACAAACGCCAAGCCAAAGCTCCTGATGGAAATACTGCAAACTTATTGCCTTCTGCAAATTTGCTCGAACCGTCGCGTCTAACAGACACAGTAGCAATGTATTTTCCTCGCCACGAGTAATTGACGCGACCAAGCAAGGAAGCCAAACTCGACTGACCACGCCCGCTCGACAAGGGATCGACGTCCAAAGCCTGGCTCATGTCGTAGGCTTCGGTAATGTCTGTGGGAAAATTGGAGGCACTCATGGATTTTCTTCCGTAGTTGCTTAATTCATAAGTAAACCCGACTACGGCGTTCAGCGAATGTTCACCGCCGAAGGTCTTATCAAAAGTAAGTATCGATTCGGAAGTAAGTCCTGTGTACCAATCGTCGCCTTGAAAGCCAACTCCCTTTTTATCTTGCCCTTCGCGGGTGTTGCGATTGTAATATGTGTATCTGTTATTATTGGAATAATTCAGTCCCAGATTTTGTTTAAAACTTAAATAATTTACGAATTTAACGTTTACGTATGCAGCGCCGAAAGTATTATTAGACAGTAGTTTATCCTTTGCATTATTTACATAAGAATAAGGATTTGTGGCCAGCCAATTCAATTCGTTTTGTTCAATTGCCCCGAAATTGCGATCTACCGTTGGAGGAAATAATAAAGCTGAGCGAATTACAGCAGATTCCGACGAATTTGTTTTAGAAAAATTGGTTTCGGAATGAGTATAGTTGATGTTCAAACCCGCTTCGAGCCAGCTTCTTAAATTACGTCCCATGTTCGAGCGCAACGAATAACGACTATATCCCGAATTAAGAATTATTCCCGTTTGATTCAAATAGTTACCTGAGATATTGTACCAACCTTTGTCGCCTCCGCCCGACAGTCCCAGATTATATTCGTGCGATATTCCGGTTTGGAATATCTCCTTTTGCCAATCAGTTGAAGACACAAAGGTTCTGTTTCCGTATTCGTCGGTGTACCAGCCCGGTCTGTTGAAATCCTCCGGAGCAGGCAGATACACTCCGGTATCATTGAGTCTCGTATCTCCCTGATAGCGATAAGTCCATTCGCCGCGAAAAGGAAAGTCCTGCTGCACATTATCGTATGTAGCGCGATTGGCAACTGTTTCTCGCTGGTATCTGGCGTAAGTAACCGGATCGAGAACTTCTACCCTTTTGCCTGTGTTTGATATACTTACATTATAAGAGAATTCTATTTTATCCTCGCCCTTTCGTCCTCTTTTGGTTGTAATCATCACAACTCCATTTGCGCCTCGCGAACCGTAAATAGCTGTGGCCGAAGCATCTTTCAAGACTTCTATGGATTCGATGTCATTGGGATTGATGTTAGCCAGCGCATTTGCAGTTTGATGATTGCTGTCGAAAATGCTGCCCGACGAAGGCGCTGCTGCAAGATCGTATGGAATTCCGTCGAGTATGTACAAAGGCTGCGTATTCGTTGAAAACGAATTTGTTCCGCGAATTGTAATACTGACTCCTCCTCCGGGAGCGCCGTCGTTTTGATTCACTATCACGCCTGCCAAACGACCCTGTAAAGCCTGATTTATACTCGACGAAGGATTTCCTTTAAGCATTTCGTCGGTTTTGATTTGACCGACAGAACCCGACATGTCTTTTCTTCGGACGGTTCCGTAACCGATTACCACAACTTCATCTAAATCAATATTTGAGGTAAGGAATACATCAATAATCGCCCTATTCGCTTCCACTTCACGAGTTTGTGCGCCAACATACGAAAATATCAGTGTAGATCCCTCATTTACAAGAATTGAGTATTTCCCGTCGGCATTGGTAATCGTACTCAGCGTGCTTCCTTTGACAAGCACCGATACGCCAGGAATCACGCCTTTGTCTTCTTCGGATCTAACCGTACCGCTCACGCTAATGTTCTGTTGAGCAAAACAATAACTTGTCAGAAGAAAACTTAATAATAATAAAAATAATCTTTGTTGTTTCATACTAATTAAATTAATGGATAACAAGTTGTACATATTTACGTTTTACGTTTAAAAAACAATGCAAAATTATACATGATTAAAATACAAACATAATACTATATTGACTAACACCAATACATTTTATCCCTAAATAGAGCCTTATTTGCATGTTTTATGCCAATCAACAATATTTTTTTGACCTTTGATGATACTATCATATCGCACATCAAAGACCAATACGCTATTTATCAGTAATATAAATCAGATTTTGCAAAGCAAGTTTTTTTCGCAGGAGTCGCAAGTCTTGTCTGCGAAGTTTTCAGATAAGTATTCTTGTTTTGGAATAGTTATCGCGAAATTCTTTTGGAGTACAGCCTTTTTTCTTTTTGAAAAGTCGATTAAAATGGGAAAGATTATTGAAGCCACATTCGTAGCAAATCTCACTTACAGTGCTTGTTGTATCAATCAACATACGTGTAGCCATTCCCAGACGAACGCCGTTCAGATATTCTACAAAAGTTTTTGCAGTCCGTTTTTTGATAAAGCGACAAAATGCGCCTCTGCTCATGCCGACCAGCTCTGCTACATCAGCTAAACTAATGTCCTGTTGATAGTTTGCTTGCAAATAAGCCAAAACTTTTTTTACTCTGCGACTGTCGATTTCCTCGTCGATATGCGAAAAGGCTGAACTCGATAGGATTCGCGCTTGTGTTTCGAGCGACAATTCGTACATCAACTGCATCAGTTTTGTGAACGATCTGAATCCGTTTTGTTCCTCGCCCAAATCCAGAAGTAAAGGCTTGATTTTCTCGGCTGTATCGGTCGGAAAAACCAGACCGTGTTTTGCTTTTTCGAACATTTCGCGAATCGTTCTGAACTGATTTCTCCTCAGCACGTTCATAAACAAATCTTCGTGAAATTGTATAGTTATTTCCTTGATACATGTGCTTTTGCAGTTACCATTGATCCAAGCGTGTTCCAGATTGGCTCCGGTAATCAAAACAAGTTCAAAATCTTCGATTTCCTCTATCGAATCGCCCACAATGCGTTTGACTCCTTTGGCGTTTTCGATGAAATTCAACTCATAATCAGGATGAAAATGTATAGGATAGGTAAATTCCGACTTTGTTCGCGAAATGTATATGAAACAATCTTCCGAACTCAGCGGAGTTACTTCCCTCAAAACCGTCGCATTAGCCATGTTTTACGATTTTTTTAATCCGACGTTCAATTACCGTCGTTTTCGTGCTGCGTTGGAATTGCGATATGCCGGACAGAGTTCGTCCTTATAGAATATCCGATTGAACTGAAAGGCTAAAAACAGCTCGTGAGTTCCGTATTTTGAGATGTTCATCACTTCGCCGGCACCGTAATCGAAGGAATAGCCAAGTCGAATTTTAGGGGTGATATTCATGCCTGCCATCACAGCGAAGTTACTATCAGAACGATATACGCCTCCAAGCCAGAAACGGTCGTTGTATGTGTCGCGTCCCTGAGTTTTGAAGAAATAGCAGAGCAATCCGCCTTCCATTCTGTAAATTTCATCGCGATAGGTAAGCGAGGCAATCGGCTCGACACTGAACGACGAAGTGGCGTTGAAGCGCGACGAGGCATAAACCCAGATATTTGTCGAATATTTGGGAAGATTGTTGCTCGACGCTTGAACTCCAATATGTCTAACCGTCGCTCCAAGTTTGAAAAGTCCTCTGTATTCGGCTCCAAAGTCAAAATCGGGCGACATTTCCGAAGCGTTGCCCAAAAGCCAAGCCGGATCGTTCTGATCGTCTATCGTTGAATTAGATACATTGCGATTGCGCGACAGAAGTCCTGCCGACAATCCCAGCGAAAGCGATGAACGAGAGCCGAAAGCAAAGTAATAAGCATAGGCCAATCGAGCGTTGTAGCTTTTGGTGGGGCCGATTTTGTCGGCCGAAAAAGTAAATCCGAAGCCAGAGTTTATCGTTTCGACGTATGTATCAAATGTTCCGGCCTGTGTCGATGGCGCGCTGGGCATACCTGCCCACTGCTGACGGGCGTGCAAAAAAAGCCCCGTCGTAAAACTGTTGCCTGCTGCTGCCGGATTGTACAGCGATTCGTTGAACCAGCGTTGTGTTAAGTCGGCGTCGCTCTGCGCTTTTGCAGATACTACTGCGAATATCTGGCTCGCAACCAGCAATATACATAGATTCAAAATTCTGTTCATAGTGTGTTTCATGAGTTCAAAGATACAAAATTTTATCTTACACCATTCTATCGCATAACCGTTACGCTGCCGTTTGTCTTGATCATTTGTTCCGTTTCATCGACATAGTGCAGCACGTAGAAATAAGTGTCGCCAGCCACCGGCGAGCCTTTGTATGTCCCGTCCCAGCCGTCCTCTCCGGCGAAAATTTTTCTGCCCAGACGGTCGAAAACCGTAATGCGACAGCCTTTCATAAACACGTCGTTAACTCCGTCGCCGTTAGGGGTGAATATTTCTGATACGGTAGTTACAAACTCCAGAGTATATTCTTTTTCGGCTGTACATCCGGAGTTATCTTCTACTTCGACTGTGAAAGTTTTCCGTTCGAGACTGCTGACGGTAACGGCTGTGCCGCTGATTTCGCCAGAGCTTATCATATTGAATCCAAAGGGCAAATCGCCTAATATGATTCTGTACGAAGCCGGCGATGCGTTGGAACTCAACTGCGTGCTGTAAGGCACATTGCGTCGATACGGCGGAAGTCTGTCGGGCTGTATGTACAGACTTGTTACATTGACGTCCACCGGAGTACGCGATAGCGCTATGCAACCCAAAGCGTCTTTCGTTTCGATGTAGTATCTTGTATTTGCGGTAACAGGCCTCGATGTCAAGAGATAAATACTGCCTCCGGTACCTGATTCTTCGCTGCTTATCGGCGCTCCGTCAGTCAGCGAATCGTAAATGCGATATTGATAATCGAGAACGCTTGTTCCGATTGTAATCGTCGGAACGCTGCCCGAACATACCGCCGCCGGATCGATGTTCGACACAGGCGCCGGCAAGGCATGTATTGTAACGGTTATCTGTGTTCTGTCGTCGCTTTCGCAATCCGTGCCTGTTATCCTCTGCGCAAGATAATAATGAAAGGTACCAGGCACAGTAGTTGCCGGAGTTGGAGCTGTAAACGAACCTATTCCTCCGCTGGCGACATCGTACCAAATCAGCGTGCATCCTCCGGATGGAGTTCCTGTTAGCGGCGGGACGCCGGTTGCGTTCTGGCAATACTCCAAGTTTGTGGGCGCATCGGGCGCATCGGGCTTGCCAAGTGAAACAATGAATGGCTGCGTTATCGAATCGCAGTCGGGCGTCAATATAGTAAGTATATAAGTTCCTGTATCGCTAAGCGAGCCGTTTACCGTCAATTCCTGCTGATTAGAAAGTAGCGTACCATGTTTTGTCCATTTGTATGTCGCATTTGGTATCGTTTCGGCGATTAATTTCCCTGAACTGCCTTCGCATATCATTCTATTGCTCGCATCGAGGTCGATTATACGATTGAAAGGAACTATCTTAATATCTCTTCTATCCGATTCGCATTTGCCGGGATCCATGCGTGAAACATACCACCATACTATCACGTCGCTTACGGCTATTCCATGTGTAAACAGTATAGTACCGCCGGTACCAAGCGCCACTGCAATAGGCAAGACGTCATGTTCGCCTCTATATAGATAATAAGTACTACCTGCAACGGTATTCTTGATTTCTATATCGGGAATCTCGCCTATACATGTCTTAACGCTATCAAGATCAATCGGAGCCGAAAGCTCTCGAACCAGCACCGACACTCCCACCGTATCGCTTTCGCATCCCGTTACACTATTCACTTGCGATACGCCGTACAAAAAGCTTCCGGCAAGAGAAACATCCGGCGTTGGCGACTGTGCCGGCGTTACTCCGTCGCTTTCGGTGATAAGGTTTCCGGCAGGATTGTACCAGCGTAGCGAATGTTGCAGCAAGGCGGTGGCGCTCATCGGGCTGGCGCTTCGACGCTGACATAAATCATAACTACGCGGCGATACCGTTGGCTTCGCAGTTTCATTCACCTTGACCTTCACACTATCGCGCAAAGTGCAGCCACGCCAACGGTCAATAGAAACCTTCACCTCATACTCGCCGGCTGCCGTCAGATGCGAACTATTCAAAGTAAGCAAATCGGCATTAAGCTGGCTGTTATCGGGTCTTGTCCAGGTTATTTTACCGGAATACGAATTATCAGTTGTAAAAGTAAGCGAATTACCCAAACAAACCTCGCTCGCAGCCGTAATCAGCGGATCTATCTTAGGAACATCGACCTCCGTTCTCGATTGCGAGATACAGCCGTATTCGTCCTCCGTTTCGACATAATAAGACAAGCCTCCGGTTACAGGCTGGCTGATATATGCCGTATCGTTATGGCTTGTGCCTGAGGCAGCGAGCGACCCGCCGGAAGGCGTAGTATAAAAACGATATATACGATTATCTCCCGCGCCGGTGATTCTCATCGTTACAGAGCCTAAGCTACTCGGATCCAAACAATAATCGATCTTGCTTACATCGATAGGCGCAGGCAGATTCTTCACTTCGACCTTTATCTTGACCTTCTCGCTCTCGCAAGCAAAATGTATGTCCCTTTGACTGACGTAATACTCAAAGACGCCGGCAGCGCCGGTCGAAACTGTGGGTGTGGCAGGCGCGACTATTGGCAATGACGAATTATTTGGCCCGTACCATAGCAACTCGTAAGCGGAAGAAGTAACAGAAGCCTTGCTCGACAGGTCGTAGCCGGACGGATGACTATTAAGACACAAATATATCAATGTGTCCGTCACATTCGGCTTGACAGGATTACTCACATCAACATCTATGCTTTCCGTATAAGGCAACGGGCAACCGGGCATCAGCATACTGACGGTGTAAGTTCCGCTATCGGCGCTTGTGGCCGAAGTTATATTTATAATAGGATTCGACACCGTCGTTCCATTCGGAAGCGTCCACAAGTAAGACGTTGCTCCGGCGTAATTTGCCGTCAGGTTTATTGAACCTCCGAGGCAAACTTTCACTGCGGACGCCGTTATTACCGACGGGATGGTATTATAATCCGTCAGATTAACCACATATTCCGCCACAGCATCGGCAGCGGCGCAGCCATCGTCCTTAACTATAATCTTATATGTATTGCTTATTGTAGTAGTACTCAAACTTGCTGATACCGCGCCCGATTGTGTAGCGAGCAGGGTATTGGTAAGGTTGTCGTAAAGCCTGAAAGTATATGGCCCTATCCCGTCCTTTGCCGCAACATCAACAGTAACACTCGCAGCGCCCTGACACCGTACAACTAAGGTATTGGCCGTATCAATAGACAAGGCGTAAGGCATTTTAACGTTATCTCCCCCTAATATGCCATTCACTAAGGTGCCGCCGCAAGTGCAGTTTGAAGGCACAGTGGCTACGATTTCAAACACTCCCGGAGGAACGTCGTATATAATATTGCTGTTAGGCGCCGACGAACTTATAAGCGTAGAAAGATCCCATAATTCAAATACATTCCCCGTAGCAACAGTACAATCCGGCGGAACAATCACCTTGATTACACCTCTGTTTCCAGGACTATCGCACTTGGCCTTAGAGATAATTTCGTAGCCAAGCTGTCCGCACCATGTCGTCTGTGCGTAAGATGCCGTATAACAGCACAAAATAACCGATATTAGCGTTAAACGCGATAACTTATTCATCTTGTCGAGGCTTTAAATGCTGTTACAAAAGTAATCTTATTCGACAACATCAAGCCTCGATGTATGTTAAATTATCTAAAATTATTTTCGCAAGCTCCATACTGAGGTAAATATCAAGGCCATTAACTACGAAATATTCTTGCCGATATTCCAAAATCGCAACGAACAGAGGCCTCACTACGGATACATTTTAAGCCAAACCACCATCCAACAGTCCAAAAGTCTAACCGTCCAACAGTCCAAAAGTCTAAAAGTCCAAAAATCTAAGCGTCCGGAAATCAAAACCAGCGATTAAGCACCGAAAGCGCTTCTCCTATGGTTCTAACCGACCTTACCGTCAGCGATAGCCTTTGCAGCGTCTCTTTCAATTTGAATTTCGATGGATTCGCTTGCACGTACCTTATGATGCGAGCGAAAGTATCCCCAGAATAATAGCTCGACTGTTGATTAGACGTGAAATAGAGAAACATTAGCCCGTTTTTCATAACAATCCGCTCGAATCCAAGTTTGATTGCCGCACGTCTCAAACGCAGCCCCTCGAACAGCTCCTCAGCCTGCGAGGGAATAGGCCCGAAACGGTCGATAAGACGCTCGCGAAACTGCTGAAGCTCAATGTCTGATTCGATTTCGTCAAGCTCTCTGTACAAGCGAAGTTTCTCCGTTTTATTTGTGATATAATCGTCCGGAAGACAAGCATCTACATCGGTATCGACGTGGCAATCGGTAACATAGCGATCGGCGAGATGCTCTGGCAGCTTAGTCCTGACCTCCGACTCCGGCAAAGCCTCGCGCAATTCGAGCATGGCCTCGTCGAGAATACGCCGATATGTCTCAAATCCAATCTCTGCAATAAAGCCGCTCTGCTCTCCGCCAAGCAAATTCCCAGCACCTCGGATATCCAAATCCTGCATGGCAATATTGAAGCCGCTACCAAGGTCGGAGAACTCTTCGATAGCCTTCAGACGACGCCGAGCTTCCTGTGTCATAGCATCATAAGTTGGAATCAAAAGATAACAGAAGGCCTTACGATTGCTACGCCCGACCCGACCTCTCAACTGATGCAACTCGCTAAGTCCGAAGTTCTGTGCCTGATTAATAATGATAGTGTTGGCATTGGGGATATCCAAGCCCGACTCGATAATGGTGGTCGCTATCAGAACCTCGTATTGACCATCAACAAAGTCAGTCATAATCTCTTCGAGACGCTCGCCCTCCATCCGACCATGAGCTACGACAGTGCGAACCTTAGGGCATAACCTGCGAATAAGCCGCTCTATATCTTCGATATCCTTGATGCGATTATGTATAAAGAAGACTTGCCCGCCTCTTGAAGTCTCGTAATCGATAGCTTCGGCAATGATAACCTCCGAGAATCCGTGAAGCTCGGTCGATATCGGCAGGCGGTTCGGAGGCGGAGTGTTGATAACCGAGAGGTCGCGGGCTCCCATAACCGAAAATTGCAGCGTGCGTGGAATCGGAGTTGCCGTTAGCGTCAGCGTATCCACATTGACTCGCAGCTGCCGGAGCTTTTCCTTCGACGATACCCCAAAACGCTGTTCCTCATCAATAATCAATAGACCCAGGTCTTTGAAACATACATCCTTACTAAGAAGCCTGTGGGTGCCTATGATCACATCGACCGCCCCGCGTTGAAGCTCGTCGAGCGCACGCTTGTTCTCCTTCGACGTTCTCATGCGGCTCACAAAATCCACAGTTATTGGGAAGTCCGCAAGTCGAGACCTAAACGACTTGAAATGCTGAAGCGCGAGGATGGTAGTAGGAACGAGTACAGCCACCTGTTTTCCATCCGTAGCAGCCTTAAAAGCAGCGCGTATGGCCACTTCGGTCTTCCCGAATCCCACATCGCCGCACACTAACCTATCCATCGGATAAGTCCGCTCCATATCCTGCTTGACGGCCTGCGTTGCAAGTAGCTGATCCGGCGTGTCATCATACACAAAAGAAGCCTCTAACTCGTGCTGTAAGTAAGAATCCGGCGAAAAGGCAAAGCCCTCCGTTGCCCTCCGCGAAGCATAGAGCTTGATTAGCTCGGCAGCCATATCCTTAATCTTCCGCTTGGCCGCCTGCTTGAGCCGATTCCAAACACCCGAGCCGGGCTTATGTATGGTGGGCGCAAGGCCGTCGCTACCGCGATACTTCGATATGCGGTGAAGATTCTGGATACCCACGAATATCACGTCATTATCCCTGTATGTGAGGCGTATCATCTCCCTCATACGACCGTTTACCTCTGTCGTAACTAAACCCCCAAAGATACCGATTCCATGGTCGGTATGAACTATGAAGTCCCCGTTATTGAGACTGTTGAGTTCCTGCAACGTGAGAGCGTTACTACGGCTTACCTCACCACGAATCCGATAAGTATGATGACGCTGAAATAGCTGATGGTCAGTATAGCAACAGAAGAGTGAAGAGTGATCGACGAATCCCTCGTGGACAGAAGCATCAACGGAGGTGAAATTAATTGAAGTCTTAGCTACCGAAGCAAAGATGTTCTGCAAACGCTCTATCTGTTTCTCGTTTTCTGACACTATCGACACGAGGTATCCCTTTGATACAAAGTCGGAAATATCCCCAGCCAAACGTTCAAACTTCTTATTGAACGAAGGCTGCGGCGAAGTCTTAAACACGAATACACTCTCGGCATCGCGATTCGAGGATTTAAATCCAACAGAAGTCAGACCCTCGATAGCCTCTGAAAATGAGGCTTCGGACACCAGATTCGGAGGCTTTGCATCATCCTCTGCGGAGGGTAGGCGGTCGGCGTCATTAAGCCTTCGGATTGAGGCAATTGTAGCCTTCGGATCGTCAAACCAAAGCACTGAACTGCGCGGGATATAGTCGAGAAAGGAAATCTCTGCCGACGACTCCGCTACCTCCTCGCTTATCCTTCTGATATTTGCGATGAGTCTTATTGACGACTTCCGATCCGAAGAGAGCTGTGTATTGACGTCGAAAACTCTGATGCTTTCGATCTCATCGCCAAAGAACTCGATACGGTATGGCTCATTGTGCGAAAAAGAGAAAACGTCGATGATCCCGCCCCGAAGGGAATATTGACCCGGAAGATATACAAAATCATGTCGCTCAAAGCCGTATTCGTGAAGCGCTTCTCGAAGGAAATCCATACCAAGATGTTCGCCTGTGGCCAACTTCAATGTGCGGCTGTCGATTCTCGACTTCTTAGGAACTGTCTCAGCCACAGCTTCGGGGTACGTTACCACCACGCTATACTCTTCGGACGCATCACTTAAACGAGATAAGACTGCCGCACGTTGGACGATGTTCGACGAGTCCTCGCGGCCATACTTACTGCTGCGGCGGAAAGACGAGGGATAGAATAGCACCGACTCCCCGACGGCCTTTCCACCGTCTTCGCTAAGCAAGTGATAGACGTCGTTATAGAAGTAAGCTGCCGCCTCCGGATCGTTCATAATGCAGAGATGGATTCCTCCGCACCCACGCACAGCCTTTGCCGTAGCCACAGCTCGCGATGAACCTACAAGTCCCTTTAAATGAATCGAACTCGAAGGCCTTTTAGCATCCTTAGGCTTAACTTCGGATAAGGATTTTAGCTTAGTCAGGAAGTCGTTAAATACAGTGTTTGCACACACCTTATCCATAAGAAAACCACTTCCATTTCGACGATTCTCGTTCATTGATTGTTAATGAAATTTCGACGCGAAGATAATAAAATTAAATATACGCGAATCGGAGGTCGAATATTCGTTGCGTAGTGGCCTTGCGCGCAACGCCCACATAATGATGATATATTGATGATTATGATTTTTGACCGTAGTGAGGCAGAATTCTTGGTACCCGTGAGGCATAACTCTCGACACCCGTGAGGCATAACTCTCGACACCCAAGAGGCATAACTCTCGGCACCCAAGAATAAAAATAACAAGGGGCCGCAAGCTGAAACTTACGACCCCTTTGAATTACATCCATCGGTGGATTCGTCTAATGAGATCATATAACCGTAACTATGTATTGATACTCATAGCGCCTTACCTGTTTGGTGCTGTAACTCGCAGTACTTGTGCCTTGCGTGGCTACCGACACTCTCCATTCTCCGGCAGTAACACCCGCCGGTAAAACGAATTGCAGTTTCGATGGGCTGTTCGGCGACATTTGATTCGCCGGAATCCTCACCTCGGTTTCGCCATCGTTCTGGGTAAAGAAGACCCCGAGATCGTCGGTCAATTCTCCCCGAACTGCAAGCCTCAACCCGCTGATTAAAACCATCGAGCCTCTGTTAAGCGTGTCTGGCTCCTTCTTCAGAGGGTTGCAGATGGCCTGAATAACGGGGCCGGTTGCGGCAGGTTGTTCCGCTGCGTGAACGTGAACGTCGTCCATAACATCGCGCGCTTCATTGCTGGCGCGGAAATTAATCCGAACTTCGGCCTTGTCGCGTGGAATGTTATGACCTAGCTCTTCGGCAGTTACCGTCCCGTGTATCCCCGCATACATGCGGAAAAGGGGGGTAACTACGCTATACCCTTCCTTCACTGCCAATAGGCACTCCTCGAAGAAGAGTAGAACAAAGGCCTCTCCATTCACATTGTTCGTGGCAATCTGCTTGCTCTCTAAGCGACGGATGATGTCCAGCGTATAGAGTGTCCCACGTACTTTGGGTAGAAGGTAGTAATCGTTCCTTACCCCCTTCGTTAGCTCATTTGGATAAGCTGTTGCATATAGTATTGTCATTTTTATAACAATTACTGGGTTGCTTAGCAATATCGCTAAGTAGCCGCAAATATAAGTGTTTTTTTTAATATATCAAGAACCAGGACTTCAAGAACCAAGAATCAAGACTTCAAAGAACCAAGAATCAAGACTTCAAATATCAGTAGTGGAGCGATTCATCGCGCTCACATAATAATGTTGATTGTCCGAAAGTCCTTAGGTCATCAATATCAACATAAAAACATTAACGCGCCGTATCCTAAATCATGCTTTATTTCACGATTAAATTTTTCTATGTCGCAGGTTTAGAGCGCGTCATGCTCTATGTGCTGTGTCCCCTACTTGGGAAATTCCGGCAAGGATTTAATACCGCACCGTTTCTGCTGATTTTCTGCGGATAGTTCTACACATCCGAAGCGCTATGTATGAGTATGTTCGACTATGGTCTTCGTGGGGTCAAAAAAAGCCGTAACATGATGTTACGGCTCGAAAATCTGTTATGTTTGGACTTGTTTGTGTGGATGTGCGAAGTTCTAACTTATCATTTCCCTGAGTTGCGCCTCAGTGATTATCTTAACTCCGAGTTGCTTGGCCTTTTGGAGTTTAGATGGGCCTATCTTATCTCCGGCCAACAGGTAGTCTGTTTTGGACGATACTCCGCTGGCGTTTCGTCCGCCATGCTGTTCAATGAGTTGCTTGATTTCATCGCGCGATACGGAGAAGTTGCCCGATATAACTACGCTTAGTCCGGCAAGCCTATCCGAGAGCTTCGATGTTGGCAGCGTTTCGGCTTCGAACTGTAGCTCGGCCTCTCTAAGCCGGTTGATAATCCGTAAGTTCGCCTCGTCCGAGAAGTGCGCCTTGATGCTGTCGGCAATACGCTGTCCGACCTCGTCGGCTTGCATCAACTCCTCTGGCTGAGCGGCGATTATGGCGTCGAGCGAGTGGAAGGCTTCGACGAGTTTTTTCGCGGTAGTTTCGCCTACGTACCTTATACCTAAGGCGTAAAGCAGGCGAGCGAATGAGGCTTGCTTTGATTGTGCAATGCCATCGATTATCCTTTCGGCCGAGCGTTCGCCCATGCGGTCGAGTGTCATTATCTGTTCCTTACGCAACGAGTATAGGTCGGCCACGTCTCTGATCAGTCCGTTATTAAAGAGCAGAGCAGCCGTTTCTTCGCCTACTCCGTCGATATTCATAGCGCGTCGGCTGACGAAATGTTCTATCTTCCCCTGTATCTGCGGCCTGCATCCGGCCTCGTTAGGGCAATAATGTTTGGCTTCTGAGGGTTCTTTAATCAGCCTTGCGCCACATTCGGGGCAGGTCGATGGATAGACTAAGGCTTGGCTGTCGGCGGGTCGCAGCTCGGTATCGACTCCCGTTACCTTTGGGATTATTTCACCGCCTTTCTCCACGATTACGGTATCGCCTACTCTGATGTCGTGAAGCTCAATTTGTTCGGCATTGTGAAGTGATGCTCTTTTGACGGTCGTTCCGCCGAGTTGCACGGGTGCGAGGTTAGCGACGGGGGTTATGGCTCCTGTCCGTCCTACCTGATAGTCAATTGACACTAACACAGTTCGCGCCTGTTCAGCCTTGTATTTGTAAGCTACTGCCCATCGAGGCGATTTGGCTCTAAGTCCGAGCTTTCGTTGGACGGCGTAATCGTTCACCTTGATTACAGCTCCGTCGGTATCGCAAGGCAGGCTTCGCCGCTCGCTTTCCCAACGGTTCAGGAAGCTCATAATCTGGCTACTGTCGGCGCAGATCTGCATATTTGGGGACACTTTAAATCCCCACTCTGCGGCTTTCGACATGTTGTCGAAGTGCTTGTCGAAGGGTAAACTTTCGCCGAGGATGAAGTATAAGAAACAGTCGAGTCCCCTCTTGGCTACTTCGGTTGAGTCGAGCATTTTAAGGGTTCCCGCAGCTGCGTTTCTTGGGTTTGCGAAAGGGGTAAGTCCCTTTGCGGTTCGCTCCACGTTCAGGCGTTCAAAAGATGTTAATGGCATGAATATTTCTCCGCGTATTTCGAACTCGTCGGGGTAGTCGTTTCCCTTGAGGATGAGTGGTATGCTTCGGATGGTTCTCACGTTGGCAGTAACGTCGTCGCCCTGTTCGCCATCGCCTCTGGTGAGTGCTTGCGTCAGCGCTCCGTGCCTGTACGTTAGGCTGATAGCTGTGCCGTCGAATTTGAGTTCGCAGACGTATGAGCATTGCTGTCCGCTTTCCTTGCGGACGAATCTATCGAACTCATCGATTTCCTCCTTCGAGTATGTATTCTCAAGGGATAGCATTGGATACCTGTGCTTTACCTGGACAAACTCGCTCAGGATGTCGCTACCCACTCGCATTGTAGGCGAGTGAGGCGACTGTAGCTCTGGGAAGCTCTGTTCGAGTTCGTTAAGTTCACGCATTAGTTTGTCATAGACGAAGTCGTCGGTAGAGGGACTGTTAAGTACGTAGTACTCATAGTTTAATCTTTCGATTTCGGTACGCAGCGAGTCCACGCGCTGCCTTGCATCGAGTTCAGTCATTGGTGATTATAGTTTGTCGGATATTGAAACTTCTACCTTAGTACCTTTCTTTAGCGATTTCGATATTGCGGTGTAAGGCTGAGTTACGATCTCGTCGTTTTCGTCGAGTCCGGAAAGGATTTCGATGAAGTTATTGTCTTGGATTCCGGTAGTTACCGGTTTGACAGTAACGGAGTCTCCGGCGAAGGCGAAGACAAATTCTCGGACGGATGTTTTATCGGCATTTTTTAGCGAATCGGCTTTCGGCAACACATCGCTTCTGGTAGTTATGGCCTGAAGCGGGATTGAGAGTACCTCCACCCTGCGTTTGGTTTGTATGTTTACAGAGGTGGACATTCCTGGTCTAAAGGGATTTGGGTTTAGTTCCGACTTCAGATGAGAGTATGAGTCAGGCAGTAGGAAGATCTTGACTTGGAAGTTAGTAACCTGGTCGGCGCTTGCAGTCAGAGACGTTGCCGAGTTAGCCACTTCGGTTACTACTCCGCGAAACGATTTCCCCGGATATGCGTCCACCTCAACTATTGCTGTGTCATTGATTTTGACGTTCACTATGTCGTTTTCATTGACGTCCACTAAGGCTTCCATAGCGTCGAGGTCGGCGATGGTAAGCATTTCAGTTCCGGCCATCTGCGAGGTTCCTACCACACGCTCTCCCTTTTCGACGTTCAAGGCGGCTATGGTTCCACTCATCGGAGCATATACCGTTGTCTTGTTGAGGTTTTCTCTGGCTTCATCGACGGCTGCTTGGGCGCTTTTCACGTCGAATTGAGCTGCGTCTAATTGCTTCTTGCTGACGTTGTATTCGGCCATAGCTTGCTCGTAATCTGCGTCCGACACGACTTTGCTCTCATACAATCGTTTGGTACGGTCGAAGTTAGCGTTAGCGTTAGCGAATTGCGCCTGCACTTGTCCAAGTCGTGCCTGCGTTGAGTTTAGCGATGCTTCCATTCGATTCAGAGCCGAAGCATACACTTCGGGCTTGATTTTCAGCAGCAGCATCCCCCGCTCAACGACCTGTCCTTCCTTGACGTGCAGCTCTACGATCTCGCCCGATACGTCGGGGCTAATCTTGACCTTCGTAACGGGCTGAATCTTGCCGTTAGCCGGAATTGCCTCTGTGATTGTACGTCGCGCGACTTTTTCTACTGATACTTTTATTCTGATTTCTTGCCCAATCCAACCCTTGCTTTTAGCTGTCAGCAAAAGTATTACGATGACGATTATCGAAGCGATAATTACTATCCATTTTTTCATGCTTGATTATTGTTTTAAGATTTATAATTCATAACTTGTTAGGGTTTTGCCTATCTCATAACATGGCTGCAAATTCGTCGAAGAGGAAATCGGCGTCGGTTGCTCCTCCGGCAGCTTCGGGATGGAACTGCGCCGAAAAGAATGGTTTACGTTTGTGTCTGACGCCTTCGTTAGAGCCGTCGTTCATATTCACGAACAGTTCTTCCCAATCGGACGAGAGTGTTGCGGCGTCCACTGCGTATCCATGATTCTGGGCTGTTATCAGGCATTTATCCGTGCCTACTCTTCTGACAGGCTGGTTATGACTGCGATGTCCGTATTTAAGTTTGTATGTCTTAGCTCCGCTGGCCATCGACAGTATTTGGTTTCCCATGCAGATACCGAATATCGGCTTGTCGCCGTTCAGCGCTTTGCGCAGATGTTCCGCTGTTACAGTGCAATGAGCGGGGTCGCCCGGTCCGTTCGAGATGAACAGTCCCTCGCAGTCTATCGAGTTAAAATCGTAATCCCAAGGCACTCGAATGACTTCGAGGTTGCGTTTTAGCAGACAGCGTATAATGTTCGATTTCACTCCGCAATCAATCAGTACCACGCGCTTACCGCCTGTGCCGTATCTGATTACTTCGCGGCAACTTGCCTTAGCTACTTGGTTTTCCGACGAGGGGTCGTACATTTCGATATCTTCGCCTTCTCGCACTATTTTCCCTTTCATCGAGCCTTTTTCGCGCAGCAACTTTGTTAGTTGGCGAGTGTCGATACCTTCTATTCCTGGGACTTTATGCTCTATCAGCCAGTTTTCCAGGCTTCTTGATGCAGCCCAATGGCTGTATCTGCATGAATAATCCGAGACTACCAGGCCGGATATTTGAATTTTTTCCGACTCGAACTTCGTGGACATTTTGTCTTCGATAAGACATTCCGGCACTCCGTAATTGCCTATCAATGGATATGTAAAGGCCAGGATTTGCCCAAGATACGAGGGGTCGGTAAGGCTTTCGGGATAACCAACCATGGCGGTATTGAATACGACTTCGCCCGAAACGGGAGCAGAATATCCGAATGAATATCCTTTGAAAATGGCGCCGTCTTCAAGAATCAGACGAGCAATATTGTTTTGTTTCATATTTCTAATTTGCCGGCAAAGATATGTAATTATATTATACAGCAGGAGGAGTATAGTTTACTCCTCCTGTTATAAATTCCGGCATCGAAATCAGCTTTTTTACTTGCTGTTTGATGCTGGTTTGTTTGCGATGTATTCCTCGTTGATACCTTTCAGAATTTCCTGTGTTACATCCATAGACGGAACTCCGTAGAGAACCATGGCGTTGTTCAGGATCAACGAATATCGCTTTGTTTCGTTGTACTTGTTGATGTATTTCATCAGCGCGTCGTTTATTTTGCGCAGCATCACGCCTTCTTCTTCGGCGAGTTCCTGCTGCATTTTGTTGCCTGTAGCTTCCAAATCTTCCCTGCGACGTCTCAATTTCAGGTCGGTTTCTTCGGCTTGCGAGCGTGTCATCAGCCCTTTTTCGACTTTTTCCTGAAAGTCGGCATAATCGCGTTGAAAAGCGTTAGCCTTAGTGCTAAATTCTGCTTGCATTTTGTTGGCTTTCTTTTCAAATTCAGCCTTCATGTCGTGATACATGTCGTAATTCTGTACTACGGAATCGACCTGTATAATAGCGATATTGCTTATCGCTTCCGGATTATTTGCCACTCCATTCTGAGTTTTGTTCAGCGAGTCGGACGTCTGGCTTTGTTCGTTTGAATTGTTCGAGCCGGAATTTCCTCCGCACGAAAGGCTTCCTGCAACGATGCACGTTAGGGCCAAAATCTTTGTAAAGTTCAAAATAACAACTAATTTTTTCATATATGTTACCATAATTAATAAATCAAAGAAAACGCGCAAATATAGCAATTAAATATATATTCGAGCCGAATTTATTTTTACTGTTCATTATATTCCTTATTGACAAGATGTTTAAACATTCAACAAGACTTCGCGTATAAGTTTTTGGAATTTGTCAACGGTGGATATTTCGAGTTTTTCGCTGGGCGAATGTGCGTTCTTGATTGTGGGTCCGAAGGAAATCATGTCCAAATCGGGATATTTTTCTGAAAACAATCCGCACTCTAAGCCTGCGTGTACGGCTTTTACCAAAGGCTCGACGCCGAATAGTTTGAAATAAGCCGATTTTGTGATCTCCAGAATACGAGAATCGAGTTTTGGCTTCCAACAGGGATAACCATCGCTCGATGAAACGTTTGCACTTGTGAGCGCAAACAGACTTTTTATCATTTTGCTTGCTTCGATTTTGCGACTTTCTACCGAACTGCGCTGACTGGTGCATATAGATATTACGCTGTCGTTCACAAAGTTCAATGATGCAAGATTGGTGGATGTTTCTACCAGACCGGGCATCTCGATGCTCATGTTTAATACTCCCGATGGACAGCTACGCAAAACATGAAGCAACTCGAATTGAATAGCCTCGTCTATAATATATTCCGGAGTTTCAACGGGCAAGAGCGAGAGTTCCATTTCGGGTTCGGTTGCTTTGTATTCGTCGAGCATATCATTCAAAAACAAGTCGAAATCCTTTTTCAGGCTTTCCGACGAGTTTTGATTGACGACGAAAATCGCTTTGGCTTCTCTCGGAATGGCGTTGTGCAACTTGCCTCCTTCGAAGCGGCTCAGCCTTATGCCGTGTCGTTTGGAGGCTTCGCAGAGAAAACGGCTCAATATTTTTATTGAGTTTCCTCGCTCCTTATTTATATCGTCGCCGGAATGTCCTCCTTGCAAGCTGGTTATCGAAATATCAAAAGCTGTAAACTGCGGCAACACAGGTTCTTTGGAATAGACAAACGAAATCTGAGTGCCGATTCCGCCGGCGCATCCTATGAATAATTCTCCATCGTCCTCCGAGTCTAAGTTAATCAGTATCTTTCCTGTAAAGAATTTCGATTCGATATTTTTTGCTCCGGTGAGTCCTGACTCCTCATCAACGGTGAACAGACATTCCAGAGGGCCGTGTTGAGCCTGGTCGTCGGCAAGCAAATCCAAAGTAGCAGCAATTCCTATTCCGCAATCGGCGCCAAGAGTTGTGCCTCTGGCCTTTATCCAGTTTTCGTCGATGAAAGGAATTATGGGATCGAGGTCGAAATCGTGTACTGTTTCGTTGTTTTTCTCGCAGACCATGTCGAGATGGCTTTGTAAGACGACCGTTGGACGAGATTCCATTCCTGCAGACGCGGGCTTCATTATCAGAATATTGCCGGCCTGATCATGTTTTGATAACAAGCCGCGATTTGCGGCGAAATTCAATAAATATTCGGCAATCTTGCCTTCTTTTTTTGAGGCTCGCGGTATTTTACAAATCTCATCGAAGTAAAAAAAGACGCCTTCGGGATGTAATTGTGCAATTTCACTCATTGTATTTAGAATTTTACAGTAATTTTACTCATTCGAGAATCTGCGCCAATCGTCAGTACGGAAGGGAGATGCGGGCAAGCCGGCTTCATTTACAAGATTGCAGTCGGGATTGTCGGCCCATCCATAACGAACAGCAACAGGAAATTCAATTTCAGGACAAGAGACTGTTATTGTCTTGGTATCGTTGTCGATAAAGGCCTCTGCCCAAAGAAATTTGTGGTCGGGGCCAGCCAGAGCGAATCCCTTCAATCTGTCGCCGGAAGCGGGCAATAATCGTTCAGCGCTGTCGAAGTATATACGTATCTTATTGCCTTCCACTTTGTAGCTTTTGTAAACCGGACCCGAATACGTGAGTTTTTCTCCGTAGGAAAGCGCACGTGCAATCAAAGCTAAACGACGTCCAACTTCTTGTTTGTTTTTCGGATGGATGTCGTCGGCTTCTCCAATGTCGATAGTTACTGCCATTCCTGTGTTAATCAATGATAAAGTCTTAAGCTGCGCTTCGCGTAATTCGGCCCACTCCGATTCTGAAGGATCTGCCTGCATTTTCATAAAAGACGCCAGCTGAACAAAATAGAACGGAAAATCAGAAGACCAAAGTTTGCGCCAATCGGCAATCATCAGCGGAAAAAGTTCGCGATACTGATATGCACGAGAAGCATTACTCTCGCCCTGATACCAGATTGCGCCCTTAATAGCACAGCCAGCCAGAGGATTAATCATGGCATTGAAGAGCAAAGTCGGTCGGTTTGGATTAGTAGCGTCGTTATGCGGAAATTGAGGCAGCTCGCTCAAATTCAAAGCAGTATGATACTGCCATTCGCCTGCAAGCGAGATGCTTTCTCCTTTACGAGCGGTTAAACGCATCTCGTCGGATGTGCCTGAAAACCCGCCGTTTCCGCCGGTATCATGGACACGGACGGCTATTGTGGCCTTGCCTTTTCGCACAAGCTTGGCAGGAACTTTATAAATACGAGGACGCTGATAACCTTCTGTATGACCGATTTCTTCGCCGTTGAAGAAGGTTAATTCATTGTCGTCGATGGAGCCAAGACTGAGTGTCAAATCTTTTCCGGCCATGTTGTCGGGAATGATAATTGTGCGACGGAACCATATTGTACCGTCAAAATCCTTTAAACCATGCTGTTCCCAAAGATTTGGCAAGACCATCGATTTCCAAGCCTCAGCAGCGAAATTCGGCGAAGCCCATTCTGGTAAATTTTGCTTGTATCCGGGATCTTTTGCTTTGACGGTGTTAATCCATTCATCAACAGCAAGTCTGTATCTTTCGCCGGCATTACTTCCGGCGTTAGCTTTGATTTTTTTTACCTCGTCGGCGAAGTCGGGCATGGCCATGAGACTTTCGCCACTTGTCCAAGCCTCAGCAATAGTGCCTCCCCATGAGGTATTTATCAGGCCAATCGGTATTTTTAAATTTCTATTTAAATCGCGTCCGAAGAAATAGGCAGTCGAAGAAAATCCGCCGACGGTCGCAGGCGAACAGACCTGCCATCCTTTACCAAGATCTACCTCATCAGAAGGAGTTTCCGATGTTTTTTTCTCGACCGTCAGTAAACGAATATTGGGAAAGTCGGCCTGAGCAATCTCCTGCTCGTAATTATTGATCTTGCCCCAGCCTTCCAAAGGCATTTCCATGTTCGACTGTCCGGAACAGACCCACACCTCGCCAATCATGACGTTGGATAAAACAAGCTCCTTGCCGTCGGAAATAGTTATGGTATAGGGACCTCCGGCTTCCGGAGTTTTAATGGTCAATTTCCAGCTTCCGTCGGAAGATGCTACATCAGAATACTTTACTCCGTCCCACGAAGTGAGAACTGAGATAGTTTTTGCCGGACTTGCCTTGCCCCAAATTGAGACTTCGGTTTTCTGTTGAAGAACCATATTGTTTCCGAATATGGGATGCAAACTTACTTTGCCACAGACCGGTAGAGAAATCATAATCGCTATCCAAAATAAAAGATAACGAAGATTTGAAGATAGAAGGTTCATAATTTAATTTTTAATTCGTATTTGTATTTTATTGACGTCTGTCAGTTTTTTGTCATGCAAGTCCATGATAATGCGAGTAATATCCTCGCCCCATGAGCGTTTAAGATTATTATCTTCGAGTTTGATATTTTCGGTACGCACTTTGATTTTCGATGAATCGTAGCTCAATTCCGCCTTGAAACCATCGCCTTCAAGAACAAGGATACCGAGCTTATCGACAGATACTTTGCAAGCCGTCATGAAATTCAACGAGCTTCCGCCGCGATTTTCGACCAATTCATACCGGTCGGAGATTGTAAAAGAATTTCCACGCTTTAAATTATATGCTCGAATCCAGCTCTTAACGCCTGCATTTGAAGGATATGCGCCGGAAATATCCACCGAAAATTCAACATTATTTTTATTTGATTTAAAAACCACGTCGCGCGCTCGAAATTTCGAGCCGTTTTTCTGATCAATTCCGTTGATTACAGGCAAATTATGATAGCCCGACTGCATCGTCCAAATAGAATAACGCTCGCTGCTGAAAGTTTGCCGAGTGTAGGCTCCCACGCCGACGTCAATCAAAATTGGCTTGCAATCGTAGAATAAAATGCAGGAACCCACGTCGTTATGATTGTGCGATTCGTTGTTATGTCCGCCCTTTGCGGCAAAGAAAAATCCTTTGCGCGAGTTCGCCTTGTCGCGAGCGGCAACAAATTGTAAATCAGGCAACCAACTTTCTAAAATAAGCGGTTCTCGAGGCTCGACGGCAAGTGATTCGGCGAGTTCTTTGTTATCAAAAATCTCGTGAAGAGCGTTATGAAGCAAGCCAGAAGGAGTCGGAGACGCTTTTTTTCTTTTGATATAATACGAGGCAAGACTCTGCATATCAAGGTCTCCAATAGCTTTTCCGTAACGAAATACCACACCTGCATTTATATCGGTTTTAGCGCCGGCGTCGGCAAAATTAACAAACCACAAGTCGCCAATATACGCGCCGCAAATGTATTTTCCGATGTTTTTTATTAATTTATTGTCGAAAATATCAATTTTCCCGCCGCTTGCACGGTACAGTAAATCAAGACATTCAAACAAACGTCCGCCTGCATGTCCCCAATACGAAGGCCCCTCGTCGCAACCGCCGTCGTCGGGATAAGCATTGATAAATGCGTCAATAGAAAATATGGCGCGGCGGATATTTTCGACACGTTTCGCAGAATCGGTCTCCATCAGCAGAATACATTGCAGAACATTGTGATTTATCCATGGATTCCAGTTATTTACACTGCGTCCATCGAGACCCATCCACCAAAACGAGCGTTTATAATACGGCTCGAGGATGCGTTCATTGATAGTTCTGCGAAGTGTTTTAGCAATCAGCGGATTAATCTTATCGAACTCTGCCGAAAAATAATGATGCACCCAAGCGAGCATGGCGCCGATTTCGCCAGCACCAAGGTCGATGACAATATCATCGCCGTCGGGCAGTCCCGCAGACTTTGTTTGTATGTAAAGATGAGCGGAATAGACCCATGAAGCCTGCTCGCAAACAGCCCAAACTCCATCGATTATACCGTCAATGAAACGTCCCTTACCCTCGACTAACTCTGCGAGAGTCAGTGCAGTTAAGGCCTGATTACGTTCCCGCTGCGGACGCTGCATTACTTCGCGATTGCCGCTGCGGTTAAATTCAAGATAATCAGTAGCTTTGATAACCGGCCAGCGAAATTTCAAAGCCTCCTCTCCTGCTTTGATTATCGAGCGTTGAAGTTCGTCGGAAATTTTCGACCATTCCTGACGCTCGCTATAAGCCGGAAAATGAACCCATTCGCTGCCGCGAGCGAGACTTTTTGATAGCTCTGCCTCATCAGCAGCTTTTTGAAGTAGATTGCGCTTCTGGCCGCTGGCTGTTGCCGCTGTAATCAGCAGAAAGACAAGATAAAAACCAAATCTTTTCATGCTCTATCCGAGTAAATCTTTTTTGATTCTCTCGTATTTTTCGTCAAGAGCCTGTATTTCTTTCTGATAATCGTCTTTTGATGAGAGTTTCCCTCGCATCCCGAAGTAAAATTTTATCTTCGGTTCGGTTCCAGAAGGACGCATCGAAATAACAGAACCGTCGGCAGTGAAAAATTGCAGGACGTCGGAGCGGGGCGAGTCTATAGGAATACGCTGATTATATGTCATATCGACACTTTCGCCAATAAGATAATCGGAAATCGCAACTATCGCCGAACCGTCGAGTTTCGATGGCGGATTTTCGCGAAACGACTTCATCATCGCCTTGATTTCTTCGGCGCCTTCCTTGCCTTTTTTCGTAACCGAAAGCAGTTTTTCGCTATAAAGTCCAAACTTAATATATATCTCAATAAGAAGATCATAGAGCGATTTTCCCTGGTCCTTAGCCCAGGCTGCTGTTTCGGCAATTATTCCGCAAGAAACCACAGCGTCCTTATCGCGAACATAATCGCCTACGAGAAATCCGTAACTCTCCTCACCACCACATATAAAGCGGCGATCTGCTTCATTTTTTCTGATGATTTCACCGATGTATTTGAATCCCGTAAGAACGTCGAAACATTCGAGACTGTAGTGGCTGGCAATCACCGACAAAAGCTCGGTGGTTACTATTGTTTTTGCGATGTAATCCGTCGGCAAAAGCTGGCCTTTTTCCTGACGATTCGACAATATATAATAGGTAATGAGAGCAGCAGTTTGATTTCCGTTAAGTAATTGAAGATGACCATCGCTATTACGCACAGCGATTCCCACTCTATCGGCGTCGGGGTCGGTTGCCATCACAAGATCAGCGCCTTCGGCCTCAGCCTTGTCGAGCGCCATCTTTAAAGCGGATGATTCTTCGGGATTCGGCGAAATCACCGTTGGAAAATTTCCGTCGTTTACATCCTGTTCGGGAACATGAATGACTTGCTTGAATCCCATACGTTCAAGAAAATCAGGCACAAGGCGCACTCCGCAGCCATGAAGTGGAGAATAGACAATTTTTATATCCGATTGACGGGCAATTACTTCACTCGAAATAGAAAGTGTAGCTAAACTGTCGAGATAAAGCTCGTCGATTTCCTTTCCGATGACAGTTATTAAGTTCTCATTTCCAGAGAATTTAACTTCTGATATGGATTTTATTTTTCCGACCTCGTCGATTATGTTCACATCATGCGGCTCGGTAACCTGAGCGCCGTCGTCCCAATAAGCCTTGTATCCATTGTATTCCTTTGGGTTATGCGAGGCAGTTACCATCACTCCGGCGCGGCAGCGGAAGTGTCGGACGGCAAAGCTCAATTCGGGCGTTGGACGCAGAGCATCAAAAAGATACACCTTGATTCCGTTTGCAGCCAGAACACCTGCAGTTACCTCAGCAAAGAAGCGGCTGTTGTTTCTGCAATCATAAGAAACGGCCACCGCAGAGTCCACATCATCAGGAAATTGCCTACGGATGTAGTTTGCCAAACCTTGCGTTGCCATTCCGACGGTGTATTTGTTCATTCGATTTGTTCCAACGCCCATTAAACCACGCAGTCCGCCAGTTCCGAACTCAAGGTCGCGGTAGAAACATTCGCTTAATTCCTTCGGATCTCCATCAATCAGAGCTTGAACGCCTTTGCGCGTTTCTTCATCGAAATCAGAGGCAAGCCAAAGCTCGGCTTTGTTACGAATTTTCTGTTCTTCTATATTCATGATACTGTCGATTTAAAAAAAATAATATCCGCAAAGGTAATAGAAATTATTTTCATCGCTCAAAGTTTCGATTTTTTTACTTTGGATGTAAAATTTTCGACTATTTGATTCACGTTTAATGCTCCGAGCGCCGTTCATCTCGCTCCGAGCGCCGTTCATCTCGCTCCGAGCCAGAACGATGTACTTCCGAAGTAGAACGATGAACATCTAAAGTAGAACGACGAGCTTCTGAAGTAGAACGATGAACTTCTGAGGTAGAACGACGAGCTTCTGAAGTAGGACGATGAACTTCTGATGTACATTAACGACCTTTATAGCTTCGTTTTAGAGTCTTGGAGATTTATCGGCAGCTTTATTAGCGTGGTTTTCGACACTAAAATGGCGAATTTCTTGTCTCTTAGCGTCAAAATATCAGTTTTTAGTGCGGATTTAGATATTATTTGTGGCGAAATCGAGTCAAAAGAAATTTTAGAGTACCTTTGCCGCGTGTTTAGCCTCGCTAAATGATGTGAAATGTAAGTTATTTGTAAAAAGTTTATACATAAAATCATGTTGCACAAAAGTACAATTGAGTTTCTCAAGGAACTCGAAATCAATAATAACCGTGAATGGTTCGCCGAGCATAAAAATCTTTACGAAGAAGCTCGTCAGGACGTCGAAAATTTTGCAGCTGAAATAATTCCGCGAGTTTCGGAATTCGACAGCGGGATTCTCGAAACCGATCCCAAGAAATGTTTATTCAGAATTTACCGCGACGTAAGGTTTTCAGCAGATAAAAGTCCGTATAAGACAAATTTTGGCGTGATCATTCGTCCATCGATGTTATATGGCAAGTATTCTGGATATTATATTCATATTTCTCCACAATTGTCATTCCTTTCGGCTGGCTTGTACATGCTTCCGAAGGACGCTGTCAAGCAAGTGCGACATTTTATTTATGATAATTTTGATGATTTGCGTGCTATTCTTGATAAAAATCAGCTTAAAAGAGAAACCGGCGGGATGCAGTTCGACGCCGACGATATGTTGAAACGCATGCCTGCGGGATTTGATAGCCGTCATCCGGCTGCGGAATACATGAGGCTGAAGCATTTTTATATGATGCGTACTATACGTGAGCCTCAGCTACTTTCGGAGGATTTTCCCGATGTTGTAGCGGACACTTTTCAAAAGATGTATCCTTTTAGCCGGTTTATCAATGAGGCTTTGGATTTCAATTAATTCACCTTCGACGAAATGAATAAAAATAGGAAGAAAATTATAAAGCTCGTTCAGGATTATGCAGCGATTAGCCTTGGTTTGTTTTTTTATGTCATCGGTTGGGTTATCTTTTTGTGGCCAAAACAGATAGTCGGCGGCGGAGTTAGCGGCGTCGGCGCATTAGTTAATTATGCTACTCAAAATCCGGATGGCTCGGGCGGGATTCCGGTATCGCTGGTTTATCTTGGTTTGAACGTCGCTTTGCTTCTGATTGGCTTCAGAATACTTGGACGCGCCTTTGGAGCTAAAACTATCTACGCCATCGGACTTACGACTTTCTTTTTCTGGATGGTTCCACAGATTATTCCGACGGAAATAATCGATAACATTGCTCAGAACAGCGAACTTATTTGCGCAATCATGGGTGGCGCCTGTGCCGGAGTTGGTATCGGACTTAGTTTCAACAGCGGCGGAAGTTCCGGCGGAACCGACATCATTGCGCTTATCATTAGTAAATATCGGAATGTCAGTCCCGGACGTGTGATTCTCTATATCGACCTTTTGATAATCGGCAGCTCGTATTTTTTATTCCGCGACCTCACTCGAACAATGTACGGATATGTAATGATTGCCGTTGTTGGTTATACTGTTGATATGATTGTATCCGGCGCAAAGCAGTCGCTGCATATTTACATCTTTTCCAAACAGTATGAACAGATTGCCGACCGTATAACTGTTGAACTTCATCGCGGCGTAACCCTGATTGACGGAACGGGCTGGTACACTAAATCCGAAGGTAAAATTCTGATGACTGTGGTACGCAAACACGAGGGTAATGATGTGTATCGCATTATTCGTGAAGAGGATCCGCACGCTTTTATTTCGGTAAGCAATGCTATGGGCGTGTTTGGTCAGGGCTTCGACCTCATTAAGGGTAAAAAATCCTGAGTTCGAGATACTTTGCGCAGATTTAATTCATACGCCGATTACTTTCGACGCAATTTTGGCGGACGTGTCCAGAAAATAGCAATCGACGCCGGTTTTACTTGTCCGAATCGCGATGGCACTTTATCGCGCGGAGGCTGTACATACTGCAATAACAGCAGTTTTACTCCATCGTACTGTACTCCGAAAAAGTCAATCACAACTCAAATCAACGAGGGCATTGAATTTCATGCTCGTCGATACCGTCGCGCAGAGATGTTCTTAGCTTATTTTCAGGCGTATTCAAACACATACGCCTCTATCGAGAAGTTGCGAGAGATCTATGACGAAGCTCTTCAACATCCTTCGATTGTTGGAATCATCGTCGGTACTCGTCCCGACTGTGTTGATTCTCAGAAACTCGATCTACTTGCCGAATTGCGCGGTCAGAAGTATGTTGCTGTGGAATACGGCGTAGAATCGTGCTACGACAAGAGTTTGCAACGCATTTGCCGTATGCACGATTTCGCGGCTTCGCGTCGGGCTATCGAACTCACTTCAAGCAGAAACATCGTAACAGGTGCGCACTTTATCTTCGGATTGCCGGGCGAAAGCAAAGAGGAAATGCTTGCTCAGGTCGATACTGTTTCATCGCTGCCCGTCAATACAGTAAAATTCCATCAGTTACAGATTATCAAAGGCACAAAAATGGCTGAGGAATATGAAAATTTTCCAAAAGATTTCCACGAATTTACCGTGCCTGAATACATAGATTTTGTCTGCGATTTTGTTGAACGTCTGCGTCCTGACATAATAATCGAACGAATTGCAGGAGAAGTTCCCCCTCGATATTTAGCCATCCCCGCATGGTGCGCATTGCGAAACGACCAACTTCTCGCCATGTTTGAAAAACGTCTCGAAGAACGCAAAACATATCAAGGGAGATTGTTTTTGGACGGTTAGACTTTTGGACTATTAGACTTTTGGACTATTAGACCTTTGGACTTTTGGACTATTAGACTTTTGGACTGTTAGACCGTTAGACTGTTAGAGTATCCAAAAGTCTAACAGTCCAAAAGTCTAACAGTCCAAAAGTCTAACAGTCCAAAAAAAATGTACCTTTGCCTCAGTTAAAAAGATTGCATATAGTTGATTCAGTTAAAAAAAAACAATGTTCAGCCTACAATATCTCTCAATCGACCTGAGCAACCGTTGCAGCAAAGCCTGCAATTTCTGCTACAATAGCAGTTCCGCACTCGGCGAAACTCGCTGGACGCCGCAGGAAGTGATTGATTTGATGAC
>JAITGD010000141.1 GCA_031280885.1 Prevotellaceae bacterium
ATGGAATAATTATTCGCATTGGCTATCTTGCCGGAATCTTTTGTCAGGAGAATTTTCGTGCCGACAAACAGGGCTAAAGCCGTTATTATCAGAATTATCTTTATTTTCATCCGTTTAAATACATCTACGTTTAAAGATGTAAAAGTACATAAAAATGGACTTTTTTTGGACGGTTGGACTTTTGGACTGTTAGACGGTTGGACTTTGGACATTCAACTTTCTGTGCCGTTAGGCACAGAATGTTGGTAGAAACGGACTGCCTTCCAGCCCTTCACCGTGCCGTAGGTACGGACTGTGGAAAAATACATTCCGTACCTACGGCACGGTGAACTGAGGGCATTTTGGCTTTTCTACCAATATTTCGTCCCTGACGGGACGACTTGCCTCAAAAAATAGCACCTCAATCTTTTTTTGAACTCTGTTGCAGGATTTTCGACTATTACCTCCTATGGTTGCATAAAAATAGCGGACTTTCCAAATCCGCCTTCAAGGTTTACCACAACCATAGTCTCAAATAAGAAAGCCCGCATATAGCATTTATACACTTTTTTTGTGTTTTTTACATCATAATTTTTGTTTTAAATTTCAAGTGCAAAGGTATAACTTTATTTTGTATTAAGTCAGTCCAAAAGTCCAACCGTCCAAAAGTCCAAAAAAGTCCAACCGTCCAAAAAAGATATAACTTTGTTGTCTGATTTGATTAGCGGGGATTTTATAATAGTATCTGATGAATACCGACGAGCGAAAAATTATCGAAGGCTTGAAACGCGGCGACAACAAGGCTTACAAATATTTGTACGATTGTTATTATGTTGTGCTTTGCAGACTTGCACGCGCGTATCTGAAAGACGATTTTATGGCGCAGACTCTTGTTGATGATACTGTTTTTCATATCTACGAAAAGCGCGAAAGCCTGAATATCGAGGCCACGCTCCGCGGCTATCTGATTAGCGCTGTCAGAAACCGTTGTATAAGTCATTTGAGATTGAAACGCGAAAAAAACGAAATCAATTTCTCGTCGGTCGATATGCGCGAAGGCTGGCACGATTCTATCGTCGAACAAAACGCTTATCCGCTTGCAAGGCTTTTCGGTAACGAGCTTGAACGCGAAATTCAGGCTGCCGTCGAAAGACTTCCGACGGAATGTCGCCGAGTGTTCGAGAAAAGTCGCTACGAAGGAAAAACCTACGAAACTATCGCTACCGAATTAAACATATCTGTGAACACAGTAAAATATCATATCAAAAACGCCCTTCTTCGTTTACATAGAGATTTGAAACTATAAGAGAGCCAGGATTGCAGGAACCAGGAACCAAGACAGCTGCGCAGGCAATTAAGAATTAAGAATTAAGAATTAAGAATTATGAATTATAAATTATGAATTATGAATTGCCTGCGGCGGCTGCTTTGATTGTTTTGCACTTGATTGTCTAAGGCCGAACCCTGTTTTATCAATCCGGACTGCGTAGCTAATTCATAATTCATAATTCATAATTCATAATTCATAATTCATAATTCATAATTCATAATTTTCTCACTACCCTCTCGATCGTTTTTTGCGTCTTGTATGAGTATGGAAATTGAAAAACTACATATCGAAAATCTGATTGCAGGTTATTTCTCGGATAGCCTGACTGAGGATGAACAGCAGGAACTGAACGCGCTATTGGCGGAATCGGACGAAAACATGGCTCTGTTCGAGTCTATGCGCGAGATTTGGTTTGCGGCGGAGGCGGGCGACAGAACTTTCGACCGGAATGGCGCATATCGTCGATTTCTGGATCGTGTGGGACGTGCAAATAGACGGAAACGTCGCAAGAAAATTATGCGCGCGGCGCTGCAATCGGCTGCTGTTGTGGCTGTGGCGCTTGTCGTTGCGCATGTTTCATTCAGATGGGGAAACGAGGATATACGGGAACGTTTTGCCGAAATCAGCATAGAAGTACCCTTAGGTTCGAGAACGAAAACTTGCTTGCCCGATGGATCGTCGGTATGGCTGAACGCGGGATCGAGAATCGAGTATTCGCAGGGATTTGGAGTTGATAATCGAGCGGTCAGTCTCTCGGGCGAAGGATATTTCGAGGTTGAGCGTAATGCCGGTTTGCCTTTCGAGGTAAAAACGGCGGAAATCTGTGTAAACGTGCTTGGAACGAAATTCAATTTTCGGAATTATCCCGACGACGGAGAAGCTTCGGTCAGTTTGCTTGAAGGCTCGGTATCTGTATGCAACCGGATGAAATGCGGCGAACAGACGAGGCTGAGTCCGGGACAGAAACTGTTTATAGACAAGAGCAGCGGAGAGATGCGGGTCAAGGAAAGTAAAGTAGAACATTCGGTGGAATGGACTGCAGGAAATCTGTTTTTTGATGAAGAATTGCTGAGCGATATAATAAAGGAGTTGGAACGCAGTTACGATGTGCGAATCATGGTGGCAGATCCCGATTTGAACAACCTGCGCTTTTATTGCTCGTTCATCCGAAGAGAAATGTCGATAAAAGATATTTTCGATATGCTGTGTTCGACAGGAAAGATGACATACAGCATCAGCGGCAAGGAGATAAAACTTGATTTGCCTCGTCGCGACGCTGCAAACGAACATGAATATTAACCTTAAAAATCAAAAGAAATGGACAGTAGCTGAACGTAATGTAAATTTCGACTGAAAAAAGAACCGAGGGATACTGAACCTTTCCCCCGGCTCTGGTACTTTTCGGTCTCGTGAATAGAAAAAATCCGAAAGTAAGGTGCAAAATTAATAAAAACTTACTTGTCGGAAATATATTAACTTTCATTTTCAATTTATTTATGAATAAAAGTAAAAAGAAGGTCGTTTACATGGCGGCCTTATTGCTGATGTTTTGTCTTAATAATCAATTGCAGGGGCAAAATATCAATTTGACTTTGGACAAAGTAAGCGTAAAAAGCGCTATGGAGTCAGTCAAGAAGGAATATGGATATTCCTTTGTGTTCGAGTCGGGCGATATCGACACTCGAACCCTCATTTCGGTAGATGCGAAGAACGAATCCATCGAAGAAGTGATAAAACAAATTTTGCGCGGACAGAATGTTTCGTACGAGATTAAAGACAAGAACATTGTCATCCGCAAAAAGCCTCAAATTTCGCGTACATCGCAGCCAAACAAAACGGTTACGGGAACGGTTGTCGACAATTCTTCCGGTTTGCCGATGCCCTTTGTCAGCATAGTGGTACGTGGAAGTACGCAGGCAATTACTACGGACGCCGAGGGAAAATTTTCGCTCAGCGTTCCGTCCGACGCCACTCTTGAAGTATCCTACATCGGCTACAAAACACAGGCGGTAGGAACGGCCAACAAATCGGAACTGAACATTGTGATGGTCGAGGACGCTCAGGCTTTGGACGAGGTCGTGGTGGTGGGCTACGGAACGATGCGGAAAAAAGATCTCACAGGCTCGGTAGTTCAGGTGCGTCCCGAAAGAATTGCCAACGAAAATCCGAAAACCGTTCAGGATATTCTGCGAGGTACGCCGGGATTGCGCGTGGGTTACGACGCTTCGGCCAAAGGCGGTGGTTCGATGATTCTGCGCGGACAGCGCTCGGTGTACGACGACGGTGGTCATAATAACCCTCTGCTGATACTCGATGGAATGATTTTTTACGGCGAACTGTCCGAAATCAATCCCGATGATATTGCGCAGATTGATATTCTGAAGGACGCATCGGCTGCCGCAGTATATGGAGCAAAGGCGGCGAGCGGCGTAATTATCATCGTAACGCAAAAAGGAAAAAAGGGAAAACCTACGGTGAATTTCAGCGCTAATGTCGGCTGGACAGAGCAAAGTCTGTCGCGTAAAAGATTTACGCCGGAGGAGTATCTTCAGCATCGGCAGGATTGGCTTACGAAAAATACTTACGGAGTGAATCCCGTAACGGGTGTGTACGAAGCTTATCAGACCGGAACTTACGCCAGCAAGCCGGGGTATTATGTGCATCCCGACAGATTGCCGGAGGGAGTGGCGCTCGACGATTGGAGGGCTTATTCGACAAATCAGCCGGAGGAATCGGATCTGAGTATCTGGGCAAAACGACTTGGATTCAAGGGAAATGCTCTCGATAATTTTCTCCTCGGCAAGACGGTCGATTGGGAGAAACATAGTTTCCGTACCGGTTTCAATCAGGATTACAACGCCAGCATAAGCGGAGCCGGCGACAGGATTAATTATTACCTGTCGATGGGCTATCTCAAAAATCAAGGAGCCAAACTGAGCGACGAGTACAGGGCTGTGCGCTCGAACGTAAAGCTCGACGCCCAAGTCAATAGGTGGTTTGAAGTGGGAGCGAATATCAATTTTCAGGACAGATCGGACGGAAGCATCGATCAGGATTTAGACCAGTCGCTGCGAAACAGTCCTTATGCCGATTACTCCGACGAGACTGGAAATCCGGTACAGTATCCACTGAGCATGGACTACAATCAGCGCGGATATAATTACGATTTCCTGAAACGGTATCTCGAACTGGAAAAAGGATATACGGTTTTCAACGGAATAATCAATGCAAAAGTAAAGTTGCCGTTCAACATCACGTATTCGTTCAACGCCTCGCCGCGTTATCAATTTTTCTACGACCGTTATTTCATGTCGGCCACGCAGCCGGGTTCCGTACCAACCGAGCGCGGCGCAAACCGCGAACAGACAAAACGTTTCGACTGGTCGCTGAATAATACCATCACCTGGGATTATACCTTCGCCGGCAAACATCATACGATATTGACTTTGGTGCAGGAGGCCGAAGAACGGCAGTCGTGGTTAGACCGAATCGAAGCAAGAAACATTCTTCCTTCGGATGCTCTGGGATTTCACAATACCAAAAACGGAAGCAAGGAAAACAGCACGTATTCGAGCAGCGATTCGCATCAAACGGCCGACGCTTTGCTGGCTCGTCTGTTTTATTCATACGACAATCGCTACATGCTCACAGCCTCGATTCGTCGCGACGGATATTCGGCTTTCGGATCGTCGAATCCTTATGCTGTTTTTCCCTCAGTAGCAGTAGCCTGGTCGTTTGCAAATGAGAATTTTTTCAAATGGAACTCAATCATGAACGCCGGAAAATTGCGCATCTCATACGGTAAAAACGGCAACCGGCAGTTAGACAATCCATATCTTGCTTTGGCGAATCTTTACGAAGGAGCAGGAAAGATGCAGGGCTATATTCTGTCGGACGGAAAACTGAATCTGATGCGTTATCTGATGGCCGAACGGATGGCAAATCCATATCTGCAATGGGAAAAAACCAGCTCGTGGAATTTCGCTCTTGACTTCGGATTTTTGAACAACCGCATTTCTGGAACTCTGGAATATTACAGAATGAGCACGCATGATATGATTATGAACCAACGACTGCCAAGTTTTACGGGATTCACCAATATCACCACAAATCTCGGACAGGTGGACAATCATGGATTCGAAATTTCGCTCAACACGCTAAATATCGATAAAGAAAATCTGAAATGGACTACTACCTTCGGATTTTCGTACAACAAAAACGTGATAAAGCATCTCTATTATCAAAATGAAAATATCCTCGATGCCGACGGAAACGTAATCGGCACAAAGGAAATGAACGACATTTCTAACGGATGGTTCATCGGGCAACCCATCGGAGCGATATGGAACTATCGGGTTACGGGTATCTGGCAAACAAACGAAGTGGACGAAGCGAAAGAATACGGACAGTTGCCCGGAGATCCGAAAGTGGCCAATAACTATACTGCCGACGATGTGATAAATGCCGACGGCTCGGTTACGCATACTTATAACGACAAGGATAAGGAATTTCTGGGAGAAACAACTCCGCCAATACACTGGTCGCTGCGAAATGAGTTCGTTCTGTGGAAAGATCTCAGCATTGCTTTTAACATATACTCGTATATGGGACACAAAAGCCTTTCGGGAAATTATCTCAACAACGACGACGACGGAGGACGAATGGCCTACGGTATGGCAAATCTCCCGCAAAAGGAATACTGGACGCCCGAAAATCCAACGAATAAATACGGACGCATCGAGGCCAAGGGGCCGACAGGAGCTGCGGGCGCTCAGAAACTCTACAACCGCTCGTTTATTCGGCTCGACAATATTTCTATCGGATACACCCTTCCCCGAAAATGGACCTCGATGCTGGAACTTGAACGGGTAAAACTATACGGATCGATACGCAATGTCGCAGTATGGTCGAAAGACTGGGAATACGGCGACCCCGAAACAGGAGGAATGGCTACACGTATCTTTTCGTTAGGATTGAATTTGACTTTTTAAACATTAACGATAATTGTTATGAAATACATTAATCGAAAATTAAATCATGCACTGCTTGCAATAGCAGTCTGCATAACACTTACTTCGGGATGTTCTGAGGATTTTCTCAAACCCGACCCGCTTTCGTTCTACGAACCGACAGCGACCTTCACCACCGAATCGGGGCTGATGTCGGCTCTGGCTATCTGCGACAGGCATCTCAAACTATACTGGGCTACCGATCACAACGAAATGCTGACGCTCGGCACGGAATACATCTTTTCGGATTTGATGGCTGCCAGCGCTACCGACAAAAGAAGCATGCTCTGCGATGTGGCAAACATGCTGACCCCGACAAGCGATAATAGCTCCTATCAAAACCTCGACCGCACAAACAGCATCTGGTATCTTTGGGAAGAAACGTACAAGGGAATAATGTACGCCAACACTGTGATACAGTTTGTAGAAAAGGTCGATGGTCTTGCTCCCGAAATCCGTAATGCTTACAAGGGACGAGCTTGCTTCCATCGAGCGTTTCGATACATGGCGCTGGTTTTTCAGTTTGGCGACGTCCCGCTTGTAACCAAAGTACTCGAAGTTCCGAAACAAAACTATCGATGCACAAAACGCGACGCGATACTGCAAATGCTCACAAAGGACATGGAATTTGCCGTACAGTGGGTGCCGGAACAGAGAAACATGAACATGATCGGCATGGTCAATAAAGGAGCCTGCCGGATGTTACTCGCAAAATGTTACCTCGCAACGGGAGAATACACGAAAGCAAAAGCGCAGACCGACACCTTGATTCATGAATCGGGATACGAACTTATGAAAAACAACTTCGGAACCTTCAACGACGGAGGCGAACCGCTCACCTGGTCAATCGCCCGCAATGTTATCTGGGACTTGCATCGCGCCGAAAACAAACTCATCCCGGCAAACAAGGAAGTAATCATGGGTATGCCAAACCGCGGCTCCGACAAGGAATCATTTGTAAAGATGCTAACCATGCGTATTCTTTATCCCTTTGTATTCGACACTCGATTAAAAGCCAAAGACGGCAAACAGGCTCTGCTGAATCTGAAACGCACTCATGCCGATTACAACTCGCGCTACGATTATATGCGCGCCTTCGGACGGGGAATTGCAACCTTCCGACCGACTTATTTCCATCAACATTCACTTTGGATGCTAAACGGAGTGGAAGATACTATCGATCTGCGTCATAATCACACAAAAGGCAATTGGGTACGAATGGAAGATTACCGCGTGAACAACAAAGCCTCGACGGAATTTGAAAAGCCACTCACGCTACGCAATCCCGACAACGGAGCCTTGCTTTGCAGCGACACAATACGTCGATGGTACGACGTCCCTCACTACAAGCTCTATCTCGACGATCCGATTAACGACGCAAACAAAGAAGGATCCGACGGTAACAGAGGAGCTACCGACGGAGGAATTGCCGACTGGTATCTTTATCGGCTTGCCGAAGCCTATCTGCTGAGAGCCGAAGCAAAATTCTATCTCAATCCGGGCGACGCCAGCATCGCAGACGACCTTAACGAAATCCGCCGACGAGCGCAATGCAGTCAATTGTACACCGGCGCCGTTACCATCGGCGATATTGTAAACGAGCGCGCCCGCGAACTCTTCTGGGAAGAATGGCGAAACGTCGAGCTGACGCGAATCTCACTCTGTTTGGCGCGCAGCGGAAAACCCGACGAATGGGGCAACACCTACCGACTTGCCGACTTCGACCAGCAAAGCGGAGTCGAACAGCAGGGTGGAAGCTATTGGTATCAGCGCGTTACCCGATACGGAATCTACAACAAAGGTCCCGTAAGCATCGACGCTACCGGAAACAGCAATCCGAACTACACTATGGATAAAAAGAATATCTACTGGCCGATTCCATACGCAGCAATCACTGCCAACAACAAAGGAACTCTGAGCCAGAATTACGGATACGACGGATATGATCCCTCGACTCCAAAGTGGGATAGCTGGGAAGAAGCCGTAGCCGACGAAGATAAAACAGGCGATTAACTGAATAATCGGCACATCGATGACACAGATCCTGCAACACGTTCGCCTCTATTTCCCTATCGTCTGCTCGATCTGTGTCGTCTTTGTGTTTACGACGCCACTGTATAACCACTGTATAACCACTGTATAACAACTTCAAGTATTATGTATAAAACATTCAAACATAGCAACACAAGAATTGGAAGTAAAATCATTTTGGCGCTGGCGCTTATCCTTCCGATGTCGATTCTCTTCGGACAAAAATCGCCGTTAGCCGACTTTCCTGAAGGATACCGTCCCGAAGAAATCGGACGTCGCCTCGCATATAATTTTGCTGAGAAAAAGCAGCCCGACAAAGGCAAATGGATTGGCTATCCCGAAACCTGCACCTGGCTTGGCGCACTGCGATTTGCCGAAGCTACAGGTGATAAAAAACTCGTCGAGCTGCTCAAAAAACGTTTCGAGATATTGTTTACAACAAAAGATTCAAGTAAAGCAATTATGAATCACGTCGATTGGAACATGTTCGGCTCGTTGCCCTTGACGATTTATCAAATCACAAAAGAAAAACGCTATCTCGACTTTGGTCTTCCTTACGCCGACACACAATGGACGCTTCCCGAAAATGCAAAACCCGAAGAACGTGCCTGGCACGAGCGCGGATACACTTGGCAAACCCGTCTTTGGATTGACGATATGTATATGATAACCATCGTACAAACGCTGGCATATAAAGTAACAGGTCAAGCAAAATATCTCGACCGCACAGCTAAGGAAATGGTGATGTATCTCGACGAATTGCAACGTCCCAACGGTCTATTTTATCATGCTCCCGACGTACCTTTCTTTTGGGGACGAGGCAACGGATGGATGGCCGCCGGAATGAGCGAATTGCTGAGCAATCTTCCCGAAAATCACCCCGACCGTCCGCGTATCATGGACGGATACCTTCGGATGATGAAAAGTCTGAAAACATATCAGCGTCCCAGCGGAATGTGGAATCAATTAATCGACGAACCGGACTGTTGGGCAGAGACTTCTGCTTCAGCAATGTTCGCTTACGCCTTTATAGTCGGCCTTAAACACGGCTGGCTCGACGCCGGCGAATACTCCGCCGCCACTCGTAAAGCCTGGACTGTCCTGACGCACTATATCGACGCCAAGGGCGATATAAGCGAGGTCTGCGTCGGAACCAACAAAAAGAACGACAAACAGTACTACTACGACCGTCCGCGCCGCACCGGCGATTATCACGGTCAAGCTCCCTGCCTGTGGTGCGCCGCAGAATTAATTAAGAATTAAGAATTATGAATTAAGATGTTTATGAACGCATGTTTTTCCACACCAATAACCGGTTGCCGATGGACGTTTTACGAAACGAGCCACTCGGAAGGAAAGATAATGCCGATTTCGCCCCCATCCCAGCAATTTACTGATAATAATATATTTACGCACACAACTCCGACTGTCGACAAGCTTGTGCCCGCTTACGTGCCTGTCCGTGCGGAAGATAATCCATGTTCCCTTTGCCGTATGCAAATCATCTGCCGCAGTCGTCGGGACATCTGTCGCACCATGCGGACGGTTCGCCGCAGTCGTCGGGACATCTGTCGCACCCTGCGGACGGTTCGCCGCAGTCGTCGGGACATCTGTCGCTCCCTGCGGACGGGTCGCCGCAACGCGCGGGACATCTGTCGCACCCTGCGGACGGTTCGCCGACGCAAACAATGCTGCCAATCGTCGAAATCGGAATGTAGAATCATATTAATGATTAATTATGTTTATCTTTGCCGTCAAAATAACGAATAATAATCATGCGTTTTTCGATAAAACACAAGAGAGACACAGGTTTAAAGCTCGTTGAACCTGCGAGTTCGACAAGCGCCAAGAAGCCTTCCTTAAGCGGGAAGTCGAGTTTTTGTGCGCACTATTCTTGCCGCAGGGGATTGTTTATTCATTTTTTAAATATTTAATTCTATGCCAATTTTTTTCAACAAAGTGCAAAAGGTGAATCCTTTGAATCGAACGGCGCCTAAAAAGTGGTATCCCGTTCTGAAAAGCACGGGATTAGTCAAGGAAAAGGAAGTCGCCAAAAAAGGCTCATTTCGTTCCGACAGATTCGCTTTCTTCTAAGTAACAATCGAAGAAGGTTTTGTCGAAGCAAAAATCTCGCTTTTGCGAGGAGAGCAGCTCGTTTTCGCGAGGAGAGCAGCTCGTCGAAAAGGGATAGCCATCCGTTCTCGTTCTTGCCGATTTTATCGGATGTATTTATGGCGCAGATTGCAAATCTGCACCAACGAGAACAAAGATTATTAGAGTATTACAAAAATTATTAAGATATTAACTATTGCCATTAACATGAAAACTTTTATTCTTTTTATGGGACTGACGACAGCCGCTGCTTTCGGCGCGTCGAGTCAAGCGCTTGTTTATAGGTATGACGCCTCGGGCAATCGCATAAAACGTGAACTTGAAAATCCCGGTCAGGTGGGATCGCCGGCGGCGCCGCAAAGCGTTTCCGCTTCGACGGCCGAAATCGCTCTCGACGCTGATACCGCGACTGTCAAATTGTCCGAACCGGCGACTGTGGCTAAGGAGCCTTTTCGCGTAGAGGTTTATCCGAATCCAACGGAAGGCTTAGTGGAAATTGAGCTTCCGGACTTGAAGAAGGGAGAAAAAGGGCGAATCCGAATTTACTCCTTGCAGGGCGCTACTGTTTACGAGAAACAGAGCGTGCAAAACCGTCAATCGGCAGATATTTCGCACTGTATGCCCGGCATTTACGCACTGTATGTTACTGTGAACAACAAAACTGTGATGAGAACGATTATCAAATTATAGACTATTGGACTGTTAGACTGTTAGACTGTTAGACTTTTGGACTGTTAGACTTTTGGACTGTTAGACTTTTGGACTGTTAGACTTTTGGACTGTTAGACTTTTGGACTGTTAGACTTTTGGACTGTTAGACTATTAGACTTTTGGACTTTTTGGGACTATTAGAGGTTTTGATAGTCTAACAGTCTAACAGTCTAACAGTCTAACAGTCTAACAGTCTAACAGT
>JAITGD010000193.1 GCA_031280885.1 Prevotellaceae bacterium
CCCCGATCGTCATAAAAACTGATGCTCCCCACCATTGCCTGACGCCAGCCGTCATTGCGTAACAGCATGCATGTCCCGTCCAGGCTGATCCCTGTTGTGGCTACTTTTTCTTTTTCCACCGTTGGATGATACTGCCATTTCTGATGTTCGGAAGCAACATCGCCTGCCGCCCGACTTGTCTGCTGAATGTATGTACATGATACGGAGCATCCATGATTTTTCTTCAAATCTCGTTTTACATCCCCCGCGCTGTTGCGTGAATATTGGCTGCTTACTGTTTTGGCAAATTTGGGAGTGGAGCCCACTATTATGCGAGCGTCATTCTCTAATGGACAATAATTGCTTCCTCCCTGATTGCTTTGATATACAAGCCGACACAACTCAAATTCTCCAAAAGGACACTGACATATCCTGGATACTTGACCCTTGCCGGTGTATTTTTCTTTGCCGACCTTGACGGGTGAACCATCCGTATCATATTGTGATAAAATATGTTGAGTAGCTAATACGCCCGCCTCGTTTACCGCCATTTGTATGGCTTCTTCATGGGTTAACATGTCTTTTCCTTCTATCGGAATGTTTACTTGTATTGTCAAATACTTGGATGTGCTTTTTACTATTTTGAATCCATTTTTTTTACTCCTTATTTTTATAAATAAATAATTTTTTTGTCGGCACAAAGGTAAGTATTCTTAACATTAAATCAAAACTATATCCCCGCAAGTTGAGCGGTATCAGGCTCAAAATCAAGTTTTATGGCGGGCTTTTTGTCAAAAAAGCAATATGCGCCGGGCGCAGCAGTCAGGTTCATGAAGAAGTTGAGAATGCTTCGGTGGCGACTGTGTTCGATGTCGCAGATGTTTTTAAGTTCATCATTAACCGTCTCAATGACAGCGCGTTTTCGCAGCAGGATATTATCTTTCAGTGTCATTGGCCGGTTTTTCATATTGCTTTTTATGCCGGTTACAGTGTGTATCCCGCCGTTGAAAAGCATTTCAAAAAGCGAAGCGGAAATGTATCCACTGTCGCCAAAAAGTTTTCCAAACAGCTTTTTTTTCAGTACATTAAATACTTCGACGGAGCGGTCATCCGTATTTCCAGGCGGGAAGAAAAAACTGACTGTTTCACCTTTATCATTGCAGACAAAATGCAGTTTGAACGGATTTTACTTGGATATAATTTTAATAAACAGACACATAGCCACATTTTTTTTATCTTCCTGTTGCTACATATCCATATAATATTTTGTTTTTCAGCAATATATACACATATACGTCTTTTCAGCAAAATATCGATGCAAAGGTAAACAAAATTTCGCAGACAAAATCATAATTTCGTTAAATACTTATAATCAAATAGATGAAAATTTATTCTGTTGCTACAAAAACGAACTTTTTTGAATCATTTCGCTGATATACATGACTATATCAAAGTAAAATCCGTTTGAAACCGTAGAACCTGCCCGCTGTGGATTTTCCACGACTGGCTAAACCGCAGAATGTTCTGTGATTAAATTCGTTTATTGTGGTATACATCGATTTTTGTTGAATCGACAAAGGTAATGCCCGTGCATTTTCCAAAGCAAACGGGGTTCAAAAAGAGCATCACCGGCACAGAAACTTTATGCTCAACAGCCACAAAACGACTGTATGGCAACGTTTCAGGAAAATCTTTTTGCAGACGGGTTTTGATGTAATGCAGGTAAAAATGCCTGAAACCGGCAAACGGGCCGAAACGGTATAATATGAGAACTGTTATTATCTCACTCTCTGCCATTTCGTGCTGATGGTTGCGATGTTTTTTACCGTCACCGATGGCGAGCCGGCGATGTTCCCGGATAATCTGTGCAAATTCTTTGCAGAATTTGTCTGCGGCACAAAAAATCTCTGTAATTTTGTCGCTGGAAAGTAAGATCATAAATTTATGTAATTATTTGATTACAAGATATAAAAATATGAATTTGTGGCTTATTTACCAAACTTTTATACCGCTTTCTTAAACAAAAGACCACAGCAGAAGCCGCTCCCAGAGCGGTTTTTCCTTTATTCATGGGAAGATTGAGATACTTTTCATTTCGTACCGCCATTTTTGCATGTCGGAAAAAAGTGCTATTTTTGCTCTTCCAAAGTACAAAACTATGATTAGAACAGTTATTCCAGTGATTGTATGTACAATCCTTATGTTTCAGGCGTGCAGTTTCGGGCCGACGCTGAAAGAACAAATCGAGGCCGACAGCCGGCTGCAAACCGTAAAGCAGAAAGCCGAAGAGATTATAAAGACCGGACTGAACGCAGGTTCCGGCTATGGAGAGGTGTGGATACGCGATCTGAACACGTTTATCGAACCTGCGTGCATGGTCGGCGACAGGGAAAAGATTCGCGAAGCCCTGCTCGTCTTTTTCAAGTTTCAAGGAGACGACGGCAATATTGTTGATGGCTACATCCCGCGTAAAGACGGGCAAATCCATTACGATTTCATTTACTCCGATCTTGCTCCGCAGTTCGCCGCTCATAAAAACACCGTAGAGACCGATCAGGAATCATCGCTTATTCAGGCTATTTTCAAATACATAAGCGTAACCGGCGACAAAGCCTTTCTCCGCGAGCAGGTGGCAGGCCGCACAGTCGAACAGCGTATGGCCGATGCGATGCGTTTTTTGCTTAACAATCGGTACAGCAGTGAATACGGACTGCTATGGGGCGCAACTACCGCCGACTGGGGCGATGTGCAGCCGGAACATGACTGGGGTGTGCGGCTCGACAGCTCATCCCACCTGTGCATTGATATTTACGACAACGCCATGTTTGCCATTGCTCTGTCCGATTATATTCACTTAATATCCGGCGATAAGGAAAAGAAACACTGGACGGACGTTCGCCGGGACATTATCACCCGCGTCCGCCAACATCTCTGGGACGCCTCAGCGCAAAAGTTTATCCCCCACCTCTACCTTGCCGGTTCGCCCTTCCCGCCCGATTTTGACGAAAGCCGGATTTTTTATCACGGTGGCACGGCCGTTGCCATCGAAGCTGGGATTCTGGAAAAGAACGAAATACTTGCAAGTTACCGGCAGATGCAGCGCAATGTGAAAGCCGCCGGTGCGCAAAGTATCGGGCTGACGCTGTATCCCGTGTACCCGAATGGATTTTTCAAAAACCCCGGCATGTATGAATACGGCTATCAGAACGGCGGCGACTGGACTTGGTTTGGCGGACGGATGGTTCAGCAACTGATCGAATACGGTTTTCACCGGGAGGCATACGAAGCCCTTTCGCCGATGCTCGACCGCGTAATCCTGCACGGCGGATTTCATGAATGGTGGACGCCCGGCGGCGAACCCAAAGGCTCAGGCATGTTTCGCGGATCGGCCGGCGTACTCTGG
>JAITGD010000016.1 GCA_031280885.1 Prevotellaceae bacterium
AATATACAGCGGTTTTTGAAAAGATGGACAACGGATGGTATTTTGCGCAGTGCGAACAAATGCCTAACGCCGTTACGCAGGGTCGAACTATCGCCGAGGCAAAGGCAAATCTGCAGGAAGTAATCGCAATGCTTTTGGAAATTCAAAAAGAAAGTGAATTTAAGGAGAGTTCATTCTTTAAAATGGATATTAATTGACAAAAGTCCAACCGTCTAAAAGTCCAAAAGTCCAAAAAAATGACCGAATACAATTTTATTGCTGCTGAGCGTTACACGAAAATTACCTGTTATTCTCCTTCGACGATAAGGATTTGTGTATCTTTCGGCGCTCCGGCCGACGATGATTTTTCGTATGCCGTTACGATGAAGCCCGATGACAAGGTGTATCCCGCTTGCGATGACGGAGATACAATTACGATTATCATGCCGGAGTTCCTCGTGCGCATCGACAAAAAATCGACGGCAGTGGAATTTACCACGCTCGACGGCAAAGTCATCAACAGAGATGAACCCGGACTTGTATGCTCTCGTATCGACGGTGCGATTACCTCGTACAAATCTCTGCAAAAAGGCGAGCGATTCATCGGACTTGGCGCAAAATCAGGAGGATTGAACAAGGCCGGCAGAGCTTACGTCAATCTCAATACCGACGCTTTTGCATACGATACCGAGCGAGATCCGCTGTATTCGAGCTTGCCGTTTTATTTGGGAATACACGGCGAACTTGCCTACGGCGTCTTTTTAGACAGCACCTGCCGTAGCGATTTCAACTTCGGTGCAAGCAATAATCGCTTTTCATCTTTCTCTACAAGAGACGATTATCTTGATTATTACTTCATATATCATTCCGATATTGCGGATATAATAAAGTCGTATTCCCGTTTGACCGGCTACATGCCCTTGCCTCCGAAGTGGAGCCTTGGATATCAGCAAAATAGATACAGTTATTATCCCGATACCGAAGTATTGCGCATAGCCTCTACCTTGCGCGAAAAACAAATACCCTGCGACGGTATCACGCTGGATATTCATCACATGGACGAGTACAAACTGTTTACCTGGGACAAAGTTCGCTTCCCCGAACCGCAGCGACTGATCGACACTTTGACGGCTCAAGGATTTCACACAACCATCATTGTTGATCCGGGAGTAAAAAGCGAAGAAAATTACGGAGTGTACGAGCGCGGCAAAGAAGCAGATGTTTTTGTGAAATATACCGACGGCCTTGATTATGAAGGACAAGTATGGCCGGGCTGGTGCTGTTTCCCCGATTTCACCGCTCCCGACGGACGCAGATGGTGGGCGCAGGAATTGAAAAATTCGGTGAACGAGGGCGTCGAGGGTATCTGGAACGATATGAACGAAATAGCCGTTTGGGGCAATAGCTTGCCCGACAATCTGATCTTCGATTACGAGGGACGCTCGGCCTTCGCTCCGAAAGCGCGTAACGTCTATGGAATGTTAATGGCACGAGCAAGTTACGAAGGATTTATCGAAACAAAACCCGACAAACGTCCTTTTGTGCTAACCCGCGCAGCATACGCAGGAGTGCAGCGTTATTCCGCCGTGTGGACGGGCGACAATACCGCTTCGCCGGAACATATACTCATGGGAATCAGGATGCTAATGGGTATGGGACTTTGCGGAGTACCTTTTACCGGAATGGACATCGGAGGCTTTCTCGGCGAAGCTTCCGTCGAACTCTATCTGCGATGGATGCAAACGGGAGCCTTCACGCCCTACATGCGGAATCACAAGCAAGTAAACAGCAAATCGGGCGAACCGTGGACATACGGAGAGGAGGCGACGGAAATCATCCGAAATTACATCAATCTAAGATACAGACTTATGCCTTACATCTACTCGCTGTTTTACCAAGCCTCGCAGGACGGATTTCCGATTATGCGAACTCTGGCATTGCGATATCCTTTTGATGATCATGTATATGACCTCCGTTTTGAAAATCAGTACGAATTTGGCGACGCATTTATGATCGCTCCCTTCGCCGAAGGAAAGTACGGCGAAGTTTATTTTCCCGCCGACGCAAGACGCGATTTTTATACCGACGCGCCGGAATCGGAACGAACAATCAAAATACTGAAACTCAGCCGACACAAGTTGCCCGTTTATGTTCGCGAAAGCAGCGTCGTGCCGATGCAGAGCCTCGTGCAACACACCGGCGAAAAACCCGACGACACACTGTATCTGCACATATACAATGGCGCAACCGTCAATAGATTTGTTTATTACGAGGACGACGGCGAAACTTTCGATTACCGTCGAGGCAAATATTTCAAACGCGGCATATTGTTCAATCCCTGCGAAAACCGATTAATCATCGAGAAAGCAGAAGGTTCGTATTCGAGCAGATTTGTCCGTATAAAACTGATTTTGCACGGATTCGAGAGCTGTGTATCGGCGAAATATTTTGTCGATGAAGTCTTGCATCCGCTACCATTGAAGCCCGATTTTGTCTCGTTCATCGAGCCGGTATCTTCCTTCGAGCCGCAAGCTCCGTCGAATCCTGTCGAAGGCTGCACGGTGAAAAGCGCAATCATCGAAAATCATCGCGAGAAGATTGTTATTCAATTTATTGACGGGGGAAATTGATAATCCGGAAAACTGTTTTTATCATTCAAAAACATCTTTCAAATCGATAGTCAAACCGTCGAAAATATGTATTGGCACTTCGCCTTTTTCGTAATTTGTTCCCTCGTCGAATTTTCCGTCGGCTTGCAGAATGAACTGTAAGACAAATTTATCGGACGGAAAAACTACCCAGTATTCGCGCACGCCGGCCTTTTCGTATAGTTTAAATTTAGCTATCAGATCGTATTTTGTTGAGGATGGCGATAATATTTCCGCCACAAAATCAGGCGCACCCAAGCAGCCTCTTTCGTCGAGTTTCGACAAATCGCAAACGATGCAAACATCCGGCTGAACAACTGTGTAAATCAGCTTGTCATCCTTTTCGCCATTGCGCGGAAGACGGACGTCGAAAGGAGCAGCGAAAATTTCACATTTTCCTTTATTCTGTGTGATAAGAAAGTACAACTTGCTTGCTAAAATGAGGCTTATTTTCTGATGTCTCCTGTTTGGCGCCGACATCATTCGGATAAATCCGTCTAAAAGTTCACGTCTTTTGTCGTCCAACCATGTCAGATAATCGGCATAAGTATAACGCTTTTTGAGATCTAATGAAAGTTCCATCGCTGTATATTTATTAAATTTATGTGCAAGATATTGATTTATTGTTTAAAAAACATCTTTCAAATCGATAGTCAAACCGTCGAAAATATGTATCGGCACTTCGCCTTTTTCGTAATTTGTTCCCTCGTCGAATTTTCCGTCGGCTTGCAGAATGAACTGTAAGACAAATTTATCGGATGGAAAAACTACCCAGTATTCGCGCACGCCGGCCGCTTCGTACAGTTTAAATTTGGCTATCATATCGTATTTTGTCGAGGATGGCGATAATATTTCCGCCACAAAATCGGGCGCACCCAAGCAGCCTCTTTCGTCGAGTTTCGACAAATCGCAGACGATGCAAACATCCGGCTGAACAACTGTATATATCAGATTATCTTCCTTTTCGCCATTGCGCGGAAGGCGGACGTCGAAAGGCGCGGGGAAAATCTTACATGCGCCCTTATTGCGATCAATTATGTTAAATAACCGCGCAATCAATATTCCGTTTATTTCCTGATGCCTCCTGTTTGGCGCCGACATCATTCGGATAAATCCATCTAAAAGTTCGCGTCTTTTGTCGTCCAGCCAAGTCAGATAATCGGCATAAGTATAACGCTTTTTGAGATCTAATGAAAGTTCCATCGCTGTATATTTATTAAATTTATGTGCAAAATATTGATTTATTGTTCAAAAAACATCTTTCAAATCGATAGTCAAGCCGTCGAAAATATGTATTGGCACTTCGCCTTCTTCGTAATTTGTTCCCTCGTCGAATTTTCCGTCGGCTTGCAGAATGAACTGTAAGACAAATTTGTCGGACGGAAAAACTACCCAGTATTCGCGCACGCCGGCCTTTTCGTACAATGTGAATTTATCGTGCAGATCGTATTTTACTGAGGATGGCGATTGTATTTCCACCACAAAATCAGGCGCTCCCAAGCAACCTCTTTTATCGAGTTTCGACAAATCGCAGACGATGCAAATATCCGGCTGAACAACCGTATATATCAGATTATCTTCCTTTTCGCCATTGCGCGGAAGACGGACGTCGAAAGGAGCGGCGAAAATTTTACATTTTCCTTTATTGTTTTTGATAATGTTGCGAAGTTCACCGAATAAATCTCCACTTATCTCTTGATGCCACATGTTCGGCGCCGACATCATTCGGATAAATCCGTCTAAAAGTTCACGTCTTTTGTCGTCCAACCAAGTCAGATAATCGGCATAAGTGTAACGTTTTGTGAGATCTAATAAAAGTTCCATTGTCCTTGTATTTTTGAAAACCGATACAAAGATAAGTCAAAAATCAAAAAGGACGCGATGGAAAGCGATAAATGCCGGTTTATCTCTTTTTTGCTTTGAACACAAGACTGTGGCGATTTGCCGCAATTTTTTCGGCTACTTCGGATTCTTTGTTTTCGTATATCGTAACTGCGCCTCCGTCAACGTCGCCGGAGTAGTTGTAAATATTCGGTTTGCCAAACGAGCCGGATGTAAGAGACAAAATTGAATTTGTATTCACTTCGGTATGAAAGTTATAAATCTTGCCGGCCTCGAAATTATATTCGATAGGCGTCATAGTAACGGCTTTGTCGTTAGCCATGCGAGTCATTGAAATCTTGTGTACGCCGGGCAACACGTCGGCCACAAGTCCTTTTCGAAAGCGGGCGGCATTAGCGCTTCTGAAATTTTCTTCCGAACATTCTACTCCGTCGATTATCAGACCGTTGACAGAGGTTATCGTTGCTACTTTCGACTGATCAAGAACGACAGCAGAATCGTAAGCCAGATAAAACTCTGTGTCTGTTGAACTTGTTACCGATGAGTGATAATGCTTCATGCCGACATTTTTGATAGTGCTGCAATCCGAAGTCAAAAAAATAACTGCTGCAATAGCAAGATTTACAGCTGTTTTCCACAGCGATTTTCCGCACATAGCGGATACTTTTAAATTTACTTTATTCATACTTTAAAACCTTAATAAAAATGTAACTAATAATTTGCAAAAGTAGAGCAGATTTCAAGTTCTGTCAATCACCCAAAAGGGTGAATTTTCGTCCGATTCGAAATTTTCACCTTTTTGGGTGATACGTCATCGGAACAAAATATCCTAACTTTGTCGTAGATTTTGTATCTGTATTGTTACGATTAATAAGTATGCGGACTTTTATTTATTTGCGGACTATATTCCTGATAACGTTTATCTTGATCTGCGGAGAAACTCTGGCAATCGACGAAATGCATCGAGAGAAAGAGCGGCTGGCCGACTCGTTGAAAAACTTGCTTCGTTCGCCGAATCTCACCGAAAGACAGGAGCTTGAAATATACTCTGGACTCACAGGCATTTATGCAAGTTATGCCCTCGACAGCGTAATTTTTTATGCTCCGAAAGCTGTCCGGCTCGCCCAAAAATTCAAGGAGAAACGAATCGAAATGGGAAAATACTGGGATTGGGGCGTGGCTCTCGGTTTCCGAAACAACTGCGATTCGGCGGTGGCGCTCTTGAACAAGGCGAGGAAAATAGCTGTCGAACTGGACGATGAGGCCGCCGAAGCAGCAGCGATTACATTGACTGCCTTCGTTTTTATACTCGACGGAAAATATCATACCGCCATCGATTATTATTTGAAAGTGCTGCCGGGTTACGAAGCCCGCGGAAATTACAGCGGCCTGGCAAGTGTGCTGGCAAATTTGAGCGAGCTGTACAGAAGGCTGAATAACACCGAGATGGCCATAAAATATTTGGATATGGCCGCCGAAGCCGGCGAAAAAAATACGGCCGACCCGGGAGCTTACGCCTGGCGAATGGGGAACATTCTCAATGAATACACAAGTCTTTATCTGGCTCGGGGCGAGCTGGATAAGGCGCTCGAATACGCAATAAGATCGAGCGAGATTGGCGGCAGCGTCATCAATAAATGCACAAATAAAGCTTTGATGGCGAGGATATACTTGCAATCGAACGATTACGGTCGTGCCTTACAATATGCCGAAGAAGCTATAGAACAAGCAGATATACTGAAAGATAAAATGCTGTATGTGAAAACAAGGATGGTTCTGTCGGACATTTATCTTGCCACGGAACGCTATCGCGAAGCGGAAATGGAAGCCTTAAAAGCCTGGCAATCCGATTCATCAAATATGGACGAAGCGCGTGCAATGGCTATAAACTTAGTTCTGGCGAATATCTACTTGCACAACAACGCTAAAGCTGATTATTTTATGAAAAAATACACCGAGATAATCAAACAGTATTCTGCGACAAGTTTCCAAACCACCGTGTCGGACATGGCGGTAAAATACGAAACCGAAAAAAAGGAAAGGCGTATCTCCGATTTGAAACGGCAGAACATTCTGTATGTCTCTGGTAGTCTTATCGGAATGTTGATTGCTGTGATTATCTGGATCATTTTAAGTCAGAAAGTAAAAAATGAACGCCGTGAAAAACAGCTTGTTGCCGCAAATGCTGTTCTTGATTGGGAAAAGAAAGAACGTAAACGCTTTGCCAGCGATTTGCACGACGGCATCAATGGTATGCTTTCGGCAATGAAACTCGAATTAACCACCGGCAACCATCTACAAAAAATTAGTAATCAACTTGATGAATGTATCGAAACCATCCGTCGCATGGCTCGCGGAATGATGCCCTCGGCTCTGGAACGTTACGGAATGAAAGCCGCTCTGGAGGATTATTGTTGCTTATTTCCAAATGTTTATTTTCACTTCTTTGGCGAAAATAAACGCATGTCCGAAAAATTGGAACTTACGGTATATTATTGTGCACACGAGCTGGTAAACAATTCGACCAAACATTCCGGCGCAAAAAATATCAACGTGCAGCTGGTGCAGGACGACGGCTCGATTTCACTTACTGTTCAGGACGATGGCTGTGGATTCGAGGAGCAAAGTGTCAAGGAAGGTTCGGGATTGAAAAATATCCGAAACCGAATCGCCGCTTTCAACGGAACGATAGATGTTGCTGCTTCGCCGGGCAAAGGAAGCGAAATAAATATAGAATTGAAAATCAATCATCAAAAATAAACTTAAAAATAGAAACCTTTAATCTTTAATTGAATATGATTTCTGTACAAATAGTTGACGACCACAAGGTTGTTGTAGAAAGTCTGAGCCGAATGATTAACGAATCAAATATTGCGCAGATTACGGGCAAATATTTCGATTTACAGTCCTGTCGCGAAGGTCTGGCTAAGGAAACTCCTGATGTATTGTTACTTGATATCGAACTTCCCGACGGCGATGGAGTGGATTTTTGCGTCGAAATAAAAAGAAATTATCCCGAGTTGAAAATTATCATTCTGACAAGCTTCAAGGAGTTTAACATCGCCAAACACGCCCTGCACAACGGCGCTCTCGGTTATGTGCTGAAAAATGCCGATACCGAAGAAATATTTACCGGTATCGAAACAGTAAATCGCGGTGAACAATTTCTGTGCGAGGAAATTGACCTGCTTTTGAAAGACAAAAAAGACAAAAAAGCCGTATGGCTTACCAATCGCGAAAGAGAAATTCTGAAATATACTGCTGATGGTTGCACTGTTAAAGAAATTGCCGATTTGATTTTCCGCGATCCCGAAACGGTCAAAACCTGTCGCCGAAATCTTCAACTCAAACTCGAAGCCAAAAATATGGCCGAACTGATTAAAAAAGGCTACGAAATGAGGCTCATTTAGACATTTTTTTGGACTTTTGGACTTTTGGACTGTTAGACTGTTAGACATTTGGACAGTCCAACAGTCCAACAGTCCAACAGTCCAACAGTCAAACAGTCCAACAGTCTAACAGTCCAACAGTCCAAAAGAAAGTCTAAAAACTATCTTTTTCACTTATTACCACTGAAATTGAGCGTGGTATTATTTCGAAGGTAAAAGGTGAGAAGCCCATAGCTTCGCCATCGATTTCGATTGGCGATTCCGGAAACGATTCTATGCGAATGTTTTTTCCTTGCGAAGCCAGCACTTTGGGATGGCTGTAAATTTTTCCGTTATACAGTTTGTTGAATCCTTTGAAGACGCTGAGTTTTCTAAGTCTTTTTATCACAGTTAAATCAAACAGGCCGTCGTCGAACACAGCTGCGGGCATTGGCAACATTCCGCCTCCGTTGTACGGGCCTATTCCTATGGTTGCGCTGAACATGTAATCGTCGAAAAAAACCTGGTCGTCGATCACTATTTTGAATCGCTTATTTTTGTACTGAATCAGGGCTTTAAGCGCTCCGGCTATGTATAATCCGCGACCTTTTCGACCTTCGTCCTTCATTTTGTTAAAATGGCGGTTTGCCATTGCGTCGAAGCCAATGCCGGCCATGTTTGCCATGTATCGTTTGTGGGTGATCATGGTTTCGACGTATGTAATCAATCCCACATCTTGCCGCACGGTTTTACATTCCACTATGGTTTTCACTGCTTCGGAGTAAGCCTTTGGTATTCCGAACATTCGCACCCAGTCGTTGCCTGTTCCTACGGGAACCACAGCGAGTAGAATATCGGTTGTAGGGACAATTTTTTGTATAAAGATACCATTAACTATTTCGTTCACAGTGCCATCGCCTCCGATGGCTACGATTTTGCGATAGCCATCGTTCACTGCTTTTACGGCCAGTTCCACAGCATGGTATTTTTTCTCGGTGAATACGCAGGTAAATTTAACGCCTTCACGATTCAACTGGTTGGATATGAGCGGCCAGTCGCGCAGTCCATATCCCATACCGGCTTTTGGATTAACGATTACCATCCACGATTCCATGCGTTTGCGCTGTTAATCACGATCTTATTCGTCTTTCTATCTCGCTCAGGTGCTGTTTAAAGACCTTGTCTGTTTCCGCCATGTTTTTGACGGTGTTACATGCGTGCAGCACTGTTGCGTGGTCTTTTCCACCGGTTTGTATTCCGATACCGGTCAGCGAGACCTTTGTATATAGTTTGCAAAGATACATAGCCACTTGTCGCGCCTGCACTATTTCGCGTTTGCGGGTTTTCGACACAAGGTCTTCATGGCTCATTCCGAAGAAGCTACACACTATTTTCTGTATTTCCGGTATGCTTATATCCCGCGTTACGGTATTGACCAATTTGTCGATTATTTCTTCGGCCAGGTCTATTGTGAGCGCCTTTTTGCTGATAGTCGATTGTGCGAGCAGCGACACAAGTATGCCTTCGAGTTCTCTGACATTATCGGTTATTTTTGAGGCAATAAACTCCACTATTTTATTGTCGATACTGATACCGTCCTTGTAGGCTTTATGTTTCAGAATGGCGATTCTTGTGTTTATATTTGGCTGTTGCAATTCGGCCGACAGTCCCCATTTAAAGCGCGATAGCAGACGTTGTTCCATGCCTTGAAGTTCCACCGGCGGCTTGTCCGAAGTCAGTATCAATTGTTTTCCCGATTGATGTAAATGATTGAATATCTGGAAAAAATTATTCTGAGTTGCTTCTTTTCCGGCAAATTCCTGCACATCGTCTAAAATCAGCACGTCAATCATTTGGTAGAAATGCAGAAAGTCGTTCACCTTGTTTCTATTGATAGCTGCATCGACGTATTGAGCCTGAAATTGGTTGGCACAAACGTAAAGCACTATCTTTTCCGGATATTTCTGTTTGATTTCTATACCGATAGCTTGAGCCAGATGTGTTTTTCCCAGACCGGAATTGCCGTATATAAACAGAGGGTTAAAAGCTGTACCTCCGGGCTTTGCGGCGATATTCAGTCCTGCCGTACGAGCCAAGCTATTACATTCTCCTTCTACAAAGTTCAAAAAGTTGTAGTTAGGATTCAGATGCGGATCGATTTCCAGCTTTTTCAGCCCCGGTATCGCGAATGGATTCATTATCCCTGCTTCGCGCGAAGCGGTAGGGTAGGGGACGCTTCTGTTTTTCACTTCGGGATTGTTCTGTGCCGGGTATTTCACAGAAGGAGCGCCATTTATCACTTTGACGCTATATTCAAGTTTGGCGTTTGCGCCCAGCTCTTTACGCAGGGTTTTCCTCAGAAGATCGATATAATGTTCTTCTAAATACTCATAAAAGAACGGAGTAGGTACTTCGATGGTAAGAACGTCTTTCGCCAATTTAAGCGGAGCGATGGGCTCGAACCATGTCTGAAAACTGGTTGGAGTGATGATGTCTTTTATTACTCGTAGGCAATTTTCCCAAACTTGTTTGTGCATAGTAGTTTACTTATCTTATTAGTTAAACTCGGTAAAACTTTATCTGGGTACAAAGTTGAGAAAAAAGAATATTCTGACCAAATAAATTTCGCTTGGAAATCTCAAAAAAAGTACAACTTTCTTGTTGTTAAGGCAAAAAAATTTCATTTTTTTCGCTCTCTCTAATTTAGAGGGATGTAAATGTAATACGATGACACACAAATAATCACAGCCGCTATTTTGACGCAGATCGGCGATCTGTTCTTGTCGGCGCACCGCTTTCTCGCCCCTATTTGTCGTAAATTGTCGGTCGAAAATCGAAGAACGAAATCCATTGAATTTTCATCTGACGTCCAAATCAAGTTCACGGCGCATATCCTCTATCGTTGGATTCTTCTGGCTCATAAATTTAAGGATATCCCACGGCGTATATGGACGGATATTGTGTTCGGCCTCCTGTTTCTCCCTGTCCGTTATGATTCGCCAATCGATATCGATCTCCGTATTGGCAAGTTTCTCACGCAGATAGCCAATCAATCCGCTCGACAAATCAATCAGTCGTTGTTTATGTTCGTTGTTTATCGAAGGATATATAATTATAAAGCCTTCACCGCGTTCGGGATTGTGTTCCTGTAGCCAGCTTTTCAAACGCGGAGCGCGGACAGTTTCGCTATATGCCAGCCAAACTTCTCGAAGTTTTTCCTCAGTAAATTCGTTAGAAAGAGCTTGTTGCACGATTTTCGTTTCCGTCGGCGCAGGTTTAGCGCTCGCTTCCGAGATACTTCTCAGTGAAATGCTTTTTGGCATTGACGGTAAAGTCGATACAGGTTTTGCGGCTACCTCTGTCGATGGTGTTGCAGTCCTTGTCGGCGAAACTTTATTGTCTGGTTCAGAGGACGATTCAGCTATTGCGTTTTTTTTTTCGGACTCCATGTTCGACAGATTTAGCAGCGCAAGTTCCACATGAAGACGTGGATATCCGCTGGCCTTGTATCCCGCTTCGCACTGCGAGCTTATGTTCAAGGCGCCGAACAGAAAAGAAAGCGAACATGTAGCCGCTTGTGCAAGATAACGTTCAGCGATATTTTTTCCCACTTCGAGCAACATTATCGTCGAAGGATCTTTGCACACCAGCAAATCTCTGAAATGCGAACACAATCCTCCGATGAAATGCTGAGGATCAAAACCTTTCTGTAATATTTCATTCAGAATTTTTATAGACTCGGCGTATTTGCCTTCGACGAAAGCATCGGTCAGTCGAAAATAATATTCGTAGTCGAGTATATTTAAATCCTCTATAACTTCGTGATATGTAATACTATCGCCACAAAACGAAACCACGCGGTCGAATATCGACAAAGCGTCGCGCATTGCGCCGTCGGCTTTACGAGCGATTATATTCAGAGCATCATGTTCATATTTAACACCTTCCTTAGTTGCTATTTCTTCCAGATGCGACACTATGCCTTCTACCGAAATGCGATTGAAATCGTAAATCTGGCAACGCGAGAGAATTGTAGGGAGAATTTTATGTTTCTCGGTAGTGGCAAGGATGAAAATAGCGTATTCGGGCGGCTCCTCCAGCGTTTTGAGAAAAGCATTGAAAGCCGCCGGCGACAGCATGTGCACCTCATCTATTATATACACGCTGTATTTTCCCACCTGCGGCGGAACGCGCACCTGTTCGCTGAGTAAACGAATGTCTTCCACCGAGTTATTCGAAGCTGCATCAAGTTCGTGTATGCAGTACGAGCGTCCTTCGGCGAAAGAGCGGCACGATTCACATTCGCCGCAAGCCTCCATTTCGGGCGATGGATTGAGGCAATTTATGGTTTTTGCAAAAATACGTGCGCAAGTAGTTTTTCCAACTCCGCGCGGCCCGCAAAACAAATATGCGTGGCTTAAATGTCCTCGTTGTATGGCATTTTGAAGGGTTATGCCTATCGACGACTGTCCCACTACCGATGCAAAAGTCATCGGGCGGTACTTTATGGCTGATACTACGAACTGTCCCATGCGGCAAAATTAATTATTTTTCTGATAAACGTAGCAATAGAAATTAAGAATTAAAAATTAAGAGAGCTACGCAGACTGGAATCTATTTCCTTTCCTTGTGTAAAAAAATCTTACACGAAGTTCCACGAAGACTATTTCATCAAACCAGCCTGCGTAGCTCTCTTAATTCTTAATTTTTAATTCTTAATTGACTGCGCAGCAGTCTTGGCTCTTGGTTCTTGCAATCCTGGTTCTTGAAATCTTATAAATCCAAGCCGCGTTTTTTGAGCAGATGTTTCACTTCGGGTTCGGCACCGCGAAAGGCCTTGTACATTTCCATCGGATCTTTTGTACCGCCTTGTTCCAGAATATTTTTGCGGAAGGAAGCGGCTATTTCCCGATTGAAAATATCGCCACTTTCCTTGAATTTGGCAAAAGCATCGCTATCAAGCACCTCAGCCCAAATATAGCTATAATATCCAGCCGAATATCCGCCCGAAAAAATGTGCTGGAAATAGGTACTGCGATATCGCGGCGCTATTTGCCGAATCAGGCCGATTGCATCCATGCCCGCTTTTTCAAATTCGACAACGTTTGGAAGAGTTTTATCGCTAAGCGTGTGATAGTTCATATCCAAAATCGAAGCCGCCAGATATTCTACCGTAGCAAAACCTTGATTGAACTTCGAGGCCTCGTCCATTTTTTTAACGAGTTCATCTGGAATAATTTCGCCGGTTTGATAATGCGTGGCATACAAAGCCAGCATTTCGGGTTCAAAAGCCCAATTTTCCATAATCTGCGAGGGCAACTCTACAAAGTCGCGCGGCACAGAAGTTCCAGATAATGAATAGTATTTGGTATTCGCCATCAAGCCGTGCAATGCGTGGCCAAATTCGTGGAAAAAAGTTTCCACTTCGTCGGCAGTGAGCAAGGCCGGAGTGTCGGCAGAGGGACGGGTGAAATTGCACACGATGGAAATGACAGGAGCCACTCGCCGGCCGTCTTTGTACGATTCTTTTCGATAAGAGGTCATCCAAGCGCCGCTGCGTTTCGATTCGCGCGGATGGAATTCCATATAAAGCAGGCCCAACTGCGAATTGTCGCTGTTTTTCACCTGATAAGCCACAGCTTCGGGATGATAAAGCGGGATTTCGCTGATTTGCTCGAATTTAAGTCCGTACAATTTATCGCACAAGGTGAATATTCCGTCGCGCACGTTTTCGAGTTTGAAATACGGACGTAAGGCTTCGGCGTCGAGTTTGTATTTGGCTTGACGCACTTTTTCGGCATAATATTGCCAATCCCAGGCTTCGAGCGATTGAGCATTGTTTGAAACTTCGTTCATCAGCGTCTGCATTTGTTCTGCCTCGTTTTTGGCTACGGCGAGGGCCGGAGTCCACAATTCGGCCAGAAATTTGTTCACCGCTTCGGGAGTTTTCGCCATCGATTCTTCCAAAACGTAGGCTGCATGATTTGCGTATCCCAAAAGTTCGGCACGTTCGACGCGCAAAGCAGCTATTTCGGCAGCCGTGGCGTTGTTATCCAAATCGTCGCTGTGGTCGCATTTGTTTGTGTATCCTTTATATATTTTTTCGCGCAAGCTACGGTTATCGGCATATTGAAGAAAGGGTAAAGCGCTGGGATTATGCAAAGTAAAAAGCCATTTTCCCTCCATTCCTTTGTTTTTTGCTGCTGCTGCTGCGGCGGCTATCGACGATTCGGGTAAGCCTGCCAAATCGGATTTTTTATCGATAACAAGCTGGAATCTATTGTTTTCGGCCAAGAGATTCTGTCCGAATTTCACCGTCAATGTAGAAAGGCGTTCATTGACTTCGCGCAGACGTGCTTGCTTGTCGTCGTCGAGATTGATTCCGCTACGGATGAAGGTTTTGTAGGTTTCGTCGAGCAATTTGCTTTGTTCACCGTCGAGCTTGAAGGCTGATTTATTGTCGTACACCGTTTTGACGCGCTCAAACAAAGCCTTGTTCATAAAAATACCGTCGAAATGTTTCGACAGCACGGGCGATATTTGCGCGTTTAACTGCTCAAGCTCCTCGTTTGTATTGGCCGAAGTGAGGCAGGAAAATACCGTTCTGACGCGGGTAAGCAATTCGCCGCTACCGTCGAAGGCTTCGATAGTGTTCACAAAAGTCGGCTTGGCTGTTTGATTGATTATGAGTTCGATATTTTCCATTTGATTTTTCATTCCCGCCTCGAAAGCCGGCATATAATGCCCCACTTCGATTCGGTCGAATGGGGGAACGTTAAACGGAGTTTCGTACTCGTGAAAAAATGGATTGTCGCCCTCAGGCCAAGCGGCTTGTGCAGGCGGAAGATCGGCTTCGTTGCAAGCCGACAGCATTAAAGTACATGCAAAAATCATCGAAGAAATGTGTTTTAGTTTCATCTTAATTTGTTTGTAATGTTATATATACATAATAATATTAGGTCTATAAATACCTGCACAAAATTAGAAAAAAAAGATTACAGTAGCCAAGAAAGATAATGATTAATGATTAATGGTTAATTATTAATTGGCTACGCAGGCTGGTTTGACTATGCAAAATGACAATCAAACCGACCTGCGTAGCGTCCGGGATCCTGCAATCCTGATTCTTGGCTCCTGGTTCTGTCCTGACATAAAGTCTGTTAGAGAATTTATTATTCTTTAACACTAATTTGACGGCCTGTCAATAAAAAAGCTATTACTTTTGCGCCTTGAATAGGGTTGGATGATTTGCAATTTAAAGCAAAATACGCATCATCACATACGAATTGAAGATCGTTCTTTGATTCTCGGTGTTGGTTTTGCAAATTTTCCTGATGTTTTGTTACAGACGGCAACAGCTGTTTGCCGGATTTGTGATCTGCGCCGGTCTTTTGTAATTGCCATTAGGCAACTGCATTATTTTCGTGCAGTTTGTCGATTAGCTTTGCCAAATATAGGCTTTTCGAGCGTCGGATTTTTCAAGATAGAGGATTTTTGAAATCTCCAACCGAGTTTGACTTTTGTGCTTGTCAAGTGATCTATAACTTGTTTTTGGAGTTAAAAGGCACAAGGTGTAACGATAAAACAATGTGTAACAAAATTAATTGCCTATGTAGTATTTACAAAAACGCCCCAAGACAAGGCCGGCGAGCGTTGGCTATTTTTAACTCCCTGAACGCCCGATATGTATCGACATGACGGCGTCAAAAACAGGAAATAGAAATTTTTAATAATCAAATAACTAAATCCATCAAAGTAAGTATGTATTTAAATGTAATTCTTAAGCGTTTTACGCTATTTATCGCACTAAGCTGTTTGACAACAAGTTTAGTGTATTCACAGCAAGTTTCTCCCGTTCGGGTTTCTGGCACGGTGTCCGACAATTCAGGCACGCCAATGCCCTTTGTAAGCGTGGTGATACGCGGCAGTTCGCAGGCCGTAGCCACCGACGCCAACGGAGAATTTGCACTCACCGTCTCAAGCGACACTGCTGTTCTTCAATTCAGTTTCGTAGGATATCAGCCGCAGGATGTTAAGGTCGGCAATCGCAAAATCATCGCCGTGGTGATGGACGAAATCGTGTCCGAACTTGGCGAAGCTGTTGTCGTGGCTTTTGCCAAACAAAAGCGCGAAAGCGTTATTGGCTCTGTATCATCTATCAAACCTGCCGAATTGAAGGCGCCAAGCAGTAATCTGACTGCGACTTTCGCCGGAAAACTTTCGGGAGTTATCGCCTATCAGCGAAGCGGCGAACCCGGTCAAGACAATGCGGAATTTTTCATCCGCGGCGTTACTACTTTCGGAACCGGCAAATCTAATCCTTTGATTCTGATTGATAACACGGAATTGACTTCGGCTGACCTCTCGCGCTTAAATCCTGACGATATCGCCAGCTTTTCTATCCTGAAAGACGCCACTGCTACAGCGCTTTACGGCGCGCGGGGAGCTAACGGCGTGATTCTGGTTACAACCAAAGAAGGACGACAGGGCAAAATGAAATTGACTTTCAGAGTTGAAAATTCATTTTCGGCGCCAACCAAGGATGTGAAAGTAGCCGACCCAATTACCTTTATGAAACTGCACAACGAAGCCGTAAGAACCCGCAATCCGTTGGCGCAATTGCCTTATATGGAAAGTCATATCGCCGCCCGCGAGCAGGGATTGAATCCTTTCGTATATCCTGCCGTTGATTGGAAATCGATGTTGTTCAAGGATTTCGCAGTCAATCAGCGTGGTAATCTGAACATCTCCGGCGGTGGAAACATTGCTCGTTACTACATTGCGCTGACTTATGCGCGGGATAACGGCATCCTGAAAGTGGATCCCGTAAACAGCTTCAATAACAATATCCAGCTGAACAAATACGGAGTACGCTCGAATATCAATATCGATTTGACCAAAACCACCGAACTGGCCGTCAGAGTTAATGGAACTTTCGACACTTATCAGGGGCCGATTTCAGGAGGAACTTCATTGTATAATGCTGCTATCAAGGCAAATCCGGTGATGTTTCCTGCTTATTACGTCCCCGATAAAAGCCACAGCCACGCAAATCACGTATTGTTTGGAAATTACGGTGATGGAGGCGAATACATGAATCCATACGCCGAAATGTTGAAAGGATACAAAGAATCGGAAGAAACGGTGCTGATTGCCCAGTTAGAACTGAAACAAAATCTTGATTTCATTACCAAAGGATTGAAAGCCCGCGTGCTGGGAAGTTCAACACGAAACTCTTACTATGAGATCCCGCGCTCGTACAATCCTTTTTATTATTATGCGTCTCCGGGGTTGTATGATAAAATTACAAACGTTTATATCCTGTCAGACCTGAATCCCGACGGGGGAACTGATTATTTGAGCTACAACAGGGAGGATGGAGACAAGAGAGTAAGCAGTTCGATATATTTAGAAACTTCGCTTTCTTATGACCAAACTTTCAACGAGATGCACAGCGTAAGCGGGATGCTGGTGTGGACTGCACGCGAAGCCAAAAGCGCCAATGAATTGACTTTGCAAAAATCGCTGCCTTCGCGTAATCTGGGTTTGGCCGGACGTTTTACTTACGGCTTGCTGGATCGCTATTATGCCGAATTTAACTTTGGATACAACGGTTCGGAACGTTTTGACCGCAGTCATCGCTGGGGATTTTTTCCCTCAGCCGGACTTGGCTGGATTGTTTCCAAAGAAGCCTTCTGGGAAGGCTCGGCAATCTCGAAAGTCGTCAATATGTTAAAACTGAAAGGTTCTTACGGACTTGTGGGGAACGACAATATATCCGACGCCCGTTTCTTCTACCTATCGGAAGTAAACATGAACGACAGCGGACGCGGATTCAATTTCGGTACCGGATTTGATAAAGGGCATAACGGAATATCGATATCGCGATATGCCAACAGCAAAATCGGCTGGGAAATATCTCAAAAATTAAATCTGGGTGTTGAGTTGAAACTATTTAAGGATCTGGAAATTCAAGCGGAATATTTCAGAGAACGACGTACAAGTATTTTGCAGGCACGCGCCGATATTCCAACCATTATGGGCTTGCAGAACATGAGCAACGAACCGCCAAGAGCAAATATAGGCGAAGCCAAAGGCGGCGGAGTAGATCTCTCGTTAGATTATTCGCGCATTATCAACGAAAACTGGTGGCTAACCATCAGAGGTAATTTTACTTATGCCAGCAGCAAATATTCCGTTTACGAAGAACCCGATTATTCTGCTACTCCGTGGCTTAGTAGAGTTGACTCCAAAATCAGCCAGCCGCGCGGATTAATTGCCGAACGTCTCTTTGTGGACGCCGAAGACGTCAGAAATTCGCCCCGACAAGATTTTGGCGAATATATGGCCGGCGATATCAAATATATGGACATCAACAGAGATGGCGTCATAGACAGCCGAGATGTAGTTCCAATCGGACTGCCGACTACGCCCGAAATTATTTATGGTTTCGGTCTCTCGCTCGGATATAAAAATTTCGACTTCAACTGCTTTTTCCAAGGATCCGGCAGTTCTTCCTTCTTTATCAATCCAGCCAAAATCAGTCCCTTCACCCAGCCCGCCGCGAGTGAATTTGGCGGAAAAAAGGGAAATACGGCTCTGATGCAATTCATCGCCAACAGCCACTGGAGCGAAGAAAATCAGAATGTTCATGCCCTCTGGCCTCGACTGTCGGCTACCGCTATCGGCAACAATAACCAGCAAAGTACCTGGTGGATGCGCGACGGAAGTTTTCTGCGTCTGAAATCGGCCGAAATCGGTTATACTCTGCCACAATCGATAGCAAACAGAATCAAAATGGAAAATGCTCGAATCTATCTGAGCGGGACAAATCTCTTCACTCTTAGCAGCTTTAAATTGTGGGATACCGAAATGGGCGGAAATGGATTGGCTTATCCCGTACAGCGAGTAATTAATATAGGTCTTCAACTTTCATTTTAAAATATAAATTAATATGAAAAAAATATTTTTACCTTTTTTATTTTCGATAGCAATCATGCTCTCGAACAGCTCATGCAGCGATTATCTTGATGTTGTGCCTGAAGGTACTCCTTCGATGGACAATGCTTTCAGCAACCGCATCAATGCCTTTAAATATCTGCATACCTGCTACAGTTATTTGCCTCCTTTTGATGACGCCGGACAAGCGCTCGGTTTTCTGGCCGGCGACGAACACTGGCTGATTCCAAAAGGAACCGGTTTTATTGATACTCGATTGAATATCACTGCTTGGGAAATCGGACGCGGCGCACAAAACAGTAACAACCCATACAAAAATTATTGGGACGGAAGCAATGCCGCAACTAATCTGTGGATTGGTATTCGCGACTGTAATATCTTCATAAACAGCATCCATAAAACAAAAGATGTGAATGATTACGAGCGCGACAGATGGATCTGCGAAGCTAAATTCCTGAAAGCGTATTATCATTTCTACCTTTTTCAACTGTATGGTCCAATTCCAATTATGGACGCAGAAATGCCTGTTGATGGTTCGATTGAAGAAGTGCGTCGCTATCGCTATCCTGTAGATGAGGTCGTAAGCTATATATCTAATCTGCTGGATGAATCGCTGGAATATCTCCCTCTGTCCATTGTGAACGAAGGCGAAGAAATGGGACGAATCACCCAGCCCATTGCCAAGGCCGTAAAAGCGCAGCTGTTATTGCTGGCGGCAAGTCCGCTTTTCAACAATGGAGACTATGCCAACGAAAAAGATAATCGAGGTGTAGCCCTTTTCCCTTCACAATACGACGAAAACAAATGGAAATTAGCTGCCGACGCTGCTCTTGACGCAATCCAAACAGCAAAGGACGCCGGACACAAGATGCACTATTTTACGGATCCGATAATCATCTCGCCCGTAACACGCAAGTTGCTGGATATAAGCGAATCGGTGGCAGGAAGATGGAACAGTGAAATCATTTGGGGAAGTACCCGTAATTCCGATGGATTACAGACACTGTCGATGGCAAAATCAAGTACGGGAGCGTATTATACCGCCCGTTCGCTGCTGTCGCCAACTCTCACTGTCGCCGAACAGTTTTATTCGTCAAACGGGGTACCCATCTCCGAAGATACCACAAGTTTGTTCTGGGGAGTAAAATATCCCGACCGATACGAAATAGCGACAATTGCAGACGTATGGAACAATAAGTACTACATGGAAATCAACCAGCAAACGGCAAATCTCCACCTTTACCGCGAACCTCGCTTTTATGCTTCGCTGTCTTTCGACCGTAGCGTGCGATACAGCTCTGGCATGGCCAATGACGCACAGGCAACTTTGTCTAAAATCCGTATGCGCAGAACCGAAGCCGCCGGTTTAATAAATTCCGAAGACCACTCCATCACCGGATACCTGAACAAAAAAGTGTGCAGCTATAGAAGTAATTTAACAGGCAGCGGATGGACTCCCCATCGTTATGCTTTTCCTATTATCCGGCTTGCCGACCTGTATCTGATGTATGCCGAAGCGCTGAATGAATCGCTTCCTTCGCCCGACCAGAGAGTGTGGGACGCTGTTGATTCTGTACGCCTTCGCGCCGGTATTCCCGGAGTATTAGACGCTTGGAGCAACTATTCGAGGTATCCGAACAAACCGCTGAACAAAGCAGGAATGAGCGAAATCATCCGCATGGAACGTCTGAACGAACTTGCCTGCGAAGGAAAACGTTTCTGGGATCTGCGTCGCTGGAAACGTGAACTGCCAAACGAAATACTCGGATGGAACATTGACGGAAATACGGCTGAAACCTTCTACCGGGTAACAAAGGTCTTTGAGCGTCCAAGATTCAATTCCAGAGAATTTCTATGGCCTCTGAGCATAGGATCGATTCAAAAAAATCCAAACCTTAAACAAAATCCGGGATGGTAATAAAAATAAAATATTTACAGATAAAATCGTTTGAAATATGAAAAAAATAACACAAAAATCGCTGACAAAAGCATGCGTAACAATGGCTTTATTGAGTATGCTTTGTTTGGCAGGATGCGGTCAGGACGAAAAACTCGGACTGCCGCCGAGAGACGGCGTCGCGCCGGCTCCACCTGCAAATATTTCGGTTGAAAATATCAACGGCGGTGCAATTATCAGCTTTACGGCGCCCGACGACGAGGATCTGCTTTGCGTAGTAGCCTCATACATGATCAACGGAAAAGAACGAACCACAAAAGCCTCGCCTTATATGAACAAGCTTACTGTGGATGGCTTCGGAGCAGAAGGAGAATATCAGGTGTTTCTGAAAAGCGTGGATAAAAGCAAAAACGAATCACAGCCGGTTACAGTGCCGATTCATCCCTCGACTCCCCCTGTAAAGCAAATATTTGAATCCTTATCGATATTGAACAGTTTCGGCGGAATCAAATTATACTGGGAAAACGTTATGGGAACTAACATCATCGTCGAAGTTTTTAGAAAAGACGGAGACGAATGGGTCTCAGTAGAAAATTTCTATTCCAACAGTGTAAACGGACAGGCAAGTATCCGCGGATTCGCTCCTGAACCCGTAACCTTCCGCTTCAGAATCCGCGACCGATGGGATAACTATTCCGATTTTTTGATAACAGACAATTTGCCGCTCGAAGAAAAGCAACTCGACAAATCGAAGTTCAGAGAAGTTGCTGCTTTACCCGGCGACATACCGCCGCTCGGCTCTTATGTTATCAGCAAAATATGGGACGGAAAATGGGGCGTTTCCGCCACCTTCTGGCATGGCGCTTCAAATCCAAACAACATGGGAAGAACGGCTACATTCGATATGGGGCAAAAGGCAAAAATCAGTCGCTTCAAGCAGTATCAGAGAACTGACAATGCCGTATGGATATATGGTCATAACAATCTGAAACACTATAAGATTTATGGCTGCGACGCACTGACGCCGGAAATGTATGCCGGCGGTTATCCCGACCCTGATAACGCATCGTACACCCTCCCTACATTTGACGGATGGACAGAAATCATGGAAGTCTGGTGTCATAAACCGTCGGGCGACAGCGGCGTAGTTACAAACGATGATAAAGAATATATTCTTGCCGGCGACGAACATGAAGTCCCAATCGAAGCTCCGCCATTCCGCTATGTACGTATTCTTGTACTGGAAAACTGGTCGGGAGGCAACATCGCCCAAATGGATGAAATTACATTCTGGGGACAAATTATTGAATAACACATAAAATACATTATAATGAAAATAATATTCAAATCCCTTGTTTTTTGCATGACGGCTCTTGCGATGACTTCATGCGGCGACCTGTACGAAATGCACCAAAAGTATCTCGACAGGGGAGAAGAAACATACATCGGCATGGCCGACAGCGTGCGGGTGAACGGCGGTTTAAATCGCGTAGAAATAAAGTGGAAATTGAACGCCGACCCCAAAATCAACAAATGTCTGATTAGCTGGGGAAACGATTTGCCGCCGATAGAAGTGCCGGTAACAACTCCGGGACTCGGCATGTCGAAAATCATCGACATCGCTGAAGGAAACTACGTCTTCAAGATTGTAGTGATGAGCGCTACGGGAAAAAAATCGCTCGAACAGACCGTCGCAGGCTCGTCTTACGGCAACCTTTATATAGCGCGTTTGCCTAAAAAAGCCATCAGATCAATTGCTACATCTGCGGCAGGCGCTACCATAACCTGGGCGCCCGAAGAAGGCTGCATCGGAGTCAGGCTCGAATATCTCGACAGCAGCGAAGCTCTGCAAAACGTCTCTATAGAAGGCAATCCCGCAACTACATTGATAACAGACTTCAAACCCGGCTCGGAATTTAAGGTTTATACCTTGTTCAAGCCGGAAAAAGAAGCCATCGACGTTATTGCTTCGGAACCCGCAACGCATCAATTTCCCAGCTAAGATGTAATCGGAAAACACAAACAAAAAGTAAACGCGGAACCAAAAAAGTTCCGCGTTTATTATTTCTTTGGCTCAAACTTTTTTGAATCGAAATTGCAGTTTTGCGTCCCTTGCGATTTATTTGCGCCCTTTGCCGTTTAAAAACACTTTTGAGACAAGCTCAGCAATCGTCAGAAACTTTCCGGTAGCCGTCGGAAAGTCTCCGGTAGCCGTCGGAAAGTCCCCGGTAATCGTCGGAAAGTCCCAGGTAGCCGTCGGAAAGTCCCCAGCAGTCGAAACAGTAGAGACGCACGCTGTACGTCTCTACAAGCCTACGCAAAAATCATGTATATTTGTTCTCTGAAATTTTTATGATAAAGGATATATTATTAAAAACATCAAGGAATTAATTAATCATGACAAGAAAAATATCTTTATTTGGCATTTCGAGTTTCTTTATGCTGATTTGCCTGAATTTACATGCTGTTGATTTTTCCGGAATCGACCAATTACTGAAGCGTCGATTGCCCTTCATGGCTGCAAATATACGGTTCAAAGATTATCCGGCGAAAAAAACTGACGGCGAAAAAGACGTTTTTAGATTATATACTTCAAATGAAATGCTTATTATCGAGGCCACTACTCCTTCGGCTGCTGCTACGGGGGTGAATCATTTTCTGAAAAATTATTGCAGGATGAGCCTGTCTCATTGTGGAGATAATCTTGGCGTGCTGAAATCTTTTCCTAAAATCAAGGATACGATTACCGTTTCGACGCTTTTCCAGCACAGATATGCACTGAATTACTGCACATATAACTACACGTATAGTTTCTATTCGTGGGACGACTGGGAACGGGAACTCGATTGGATGGCTTTAAACGGAATCAACCTGATGCTCACGCCGATGGGTACCGAAATAGTTTGGGAACAGACGCTCGCGGCTCTCGGATTCACAAACGAAGAAATACTGGCTTTTATACCTGGTCCGGCCTTCAATGCATGGTGGTTGATGGGAAATCTGGAAGGGTGGGGTGGTCCGGTTAGTCGCAGACTGATTGATCAATGGAAAGATATCCAACAAAAAATACTGAAACGTATGAATGAACTCGGCATAACTCCTGTAATGCAGGGTTTTTGCGGAATGGTTCCTGTCAAACTAAAAGAAAAATATCCCAATGCGGAAATCGTCGAACAGGGAACCTGGGCGGGCGGATTTCGGCGTCCCTCGGTACTTCTTCCGAAAGACCCGCTTTTCGAGCGCGTGGCCGAACTTTACTATATGTATATGAAAGAGTATTACGGAGATAAAGTGTCGTTTTTGGGCGGAGACCTTTTCCACGAAGGAGGAAATACTGCGGGAATTGATGTTACAAATACAGCGAATCTCGTGCAAGCCAACATGCAAAAGCATTTTCCGGAAGTAAGCTGGATTCTTCAAGGTTGGGGAGGAAATCCAAAAAAAGAATTGTTGGCAGGATTAAATCCCGATTATACATTGATTATCGACCTGTTCGGCGAAAATTCGCAGAATTGGAAACGTACCGAAGAATACGGCGGTTTTCCGTGGATATGGGCTTCGGTCAATAACTTCGGAGGCAAAGTCGGTATGGGGGTACAACTTCCAACGCTCATCCGAGAGCCTCATCTTGCATACAAATATTCAAAAAACGGCTGTTTGAAAGGCGTCGGAATAATTCCCGAAGGCATAGACGCCAACCCTATAGCCTTCGACTGGGCTTTGCAAACTGTCTGGAACAATGGCGTTCCCGATTCTGTGGAATATCTGCGGAATTATATTCAATATCGTTACGGCGCATGGAATGAGGATCTTTTCCAAGCTTGGATGCTACTGCTCGGCTCGGTGTACGGCGATTATCTCAAAAAAGGCGAAGGAACTTTCGAGTCGATTTTCTGTGCGCGGCCAAGCCTGAGAATCACCGCTGTGTCCTCGTGGGGGCCGCGTGAAATGCAGTACGATCCCGAACCTTTGAAAAAAGCGCTGATTTTGATGAAAAATGCTGCCGAAATTTTTGGCGACAATCCTGCTTTTCAATACGATTTGACCGACTTAGAGCGTCAAATAAACGCAAATCACGCTCGAGTAATCTATTCCGAAATAGTGAAATCGTTCAATGACAAAGACAAAATCCGTCTCGAAAAAGCCTGTAAGAGTTTTATCGACTTGCTGAACCGTCAAGATGAACTGCTTAGTACTAACGCTTGTTTTATGGTAGGCGCCTGGCTCGAACGCGCTAAACGCTACGGAAATAATAATCCCGACGACGTCCGTCTATGCGAATGGAATGCCCGAACTCAAATCGTTTATTGGGGCGCCGACAATCCGAAAACAAACCTGCACGACTATGCCCACAAGGAATGGAGCGGAATACTAAAAGACTTGTATGCAGTTAGATGGACTCTCTTTTTCGACGAACTGAAAAACCGTCTCGACGGAAAAGAACCCAGCGCTATCAACTACTTTGAAATCGAAAAACAATGGACGGAACAAACAAACATATATCCGATTTTTTAGACTTTTAGACTATTGGACTGTTGGACTGTTAGACTGTTAGACTATTGGACTTTTAGACTTTTAGACTTTTGAAACAGCCTCCCTACCGCGTCGCGCGTCCAACAGTCTAATAGTCCAAAAGTCAGTCCAATAGTCCAACAGTCTAACAGTCTAACAGTCCAAAAGTCCAAAAGTCCAAAATCTAATAATCTATTCTCGACACTACCGGATAATGGTCGGAATAATCCACTTGCGGTATTTTATACGATAGGGCTTCCATGTTTCTGTCGTGCAGGATATAATCGATTCGGAATGATGGAAAAAGGTCGCGGAAAGTTGATGGAAGGCCGCGTCCTTGTTCGCAGAAGGCATCTTTTTTGTTGCCTTTTATGACGTGATATGTATATGATACCGGAGTGTCGTTAAAATCGCCGCACACTATCACCGGATATGGCGATACGGATATATGTTTCGCAACTTCATCAACTTGCCTTGCACGCTTAACAAAAGCGGTTTTCAGTCGTGTCGAGACTTCTTCCAGTTCGGCTGCGCGCAATTCGTCGTGTCCGCCGATTATGCGCCGAAGACTTCGCTGAAGATTCAATCTTACCGACTGAAAATGTACGTTATAAACGCGAATAATTTTGTCGCCGACCTCAATATCGGAATACATTGCCGAGTTGCTCGAATTTTCAAACGGAATCTCAAGATTAATTTTTATGGGATATTTACTGAATGTAGCTATTCCGTACAATGAATTGTTTTTGCGGATGTTGTAGAATACTGCGCGATATGGAAGTTCGGGCAAAGCGGCGGCAAACTCCTCTTCGGTCAATTTTCCTTCGGCGGTGTAAAATTCCTGCAAGCAAAGTATGTCGGGATTTTCGACTTTGATGAACGACAGGATGTTGAGATACGAAGTATCTGATTTCCGAAAGGGCAAATTGAACATTTGAACGTTGTATGTTATCACTTTCAGAGAACCGTCGAGTTTATCCGATTCCGAATTGCCCGAAAGCCTGAAAAAATCGCCAAGAAAGAAAATCCCGGGTAAAAATGTAGCAAGTTGAAGAAGGAAAATCTTCCGTCTTAAAATCATCAAAAACACCAGCATCAGAAGATTAAGCAGAAAAAGAGGCTGAAACATCAAACCAAAATATGCAAATATCCAAGCATCTGCCGGACTGATATATATCGAAATGTATGAAAGAAACATACACACTGCAAGCGCCTGGCTCAGAATCGTAAGCGGCAAACGCAGTATTTTAAGTGTTATGTGTTTAATTGCGAATCTCAATATCGTTGTATTTATGCTTGTTTCATGACAATACGACGTTTACTCCGAGAATATAAATCCTCGCAACGAATCGTATTTTGTAAAGGCGAGAATTTCAAAATTCACAGAAAATCCTCGCCTTACGGTTTAGCTCTTTGCGGCCTCTTTGACCTTTTGCGCTTACACTCCGCGCATCTTTTCCTTGGCTTTTTGCAGCTGAATTTTCAGCGCATCCACACACAGATCGACCGACTCCTCGAAACTCTTCGACGAACGCTCGGCAAACAGGTCGTTTCCAGGGATATTCAAACGAATTTCTACCTTTTTGTTATCCATCGACTGGTTGTCCAGACGCAAAAAAACGTCGGTACCTATTATACCGTCGAAAAACTTATCCAACTTGGACGCCTTTTTTTCTACAAAGTCGATCAACTTTTTATCGGCGTCGAACTTAATTGATTGAACGTTTACATTCATAACTTTAATTTTAAAGTGTTAAACATAATTGTCATAGCTCGGCGCGAGGGTGCGCCAAACCGTGAACTTTTTTCAACTTTTCAAAAGTATTGTGCGTATATACTTGTGTTGCTGCCAAATTGGCATGACCAAGCATTTCTTTGATATGATTCAAATCCGCTCCGGCGTTCAAAACATGCGTAGCGAATGTATGTCGCATGACATGCGGACTGCGTTTTCCGGTGAAGCCGGCAGCGGTCAATTGCTTTTTTACCGTCAAATACAAATGTTTGGCATACAGCTGTTCGCCTTTTGAGGTCAGAAAAAGAAAATCATTTTCCAAATTCGAAAAACGGCGATTTCTACATTCGATATAAACACGCAGTTTGTCGGCCAGAATCGGCAACATCGGCACAAATCTTTCCTTATTTCCTTTTCCGAGAACCTTGATTGTTTCGCGTCCGAAGTTTATATCTTCTGTCTTCAGATTTATCAGCTCGGCCGAGCGTATTCCTGTGCAGTACAGCATTTCCAGCATTATTGAGTCTCGTTCGCTTTCGTACTCCTCTGTTTCCATAAAACAAATCAATTTATTCTGGTCAACAAATTTCGGAAGCGTTTTGTTGACTTTTTGTTTCGGTACATTTGCGGCAGGATTTTCAGAAAGTAGTCCTTTCTTCATCAGATATTTAAAATAAGAACTGAGGGAGGAAATCTTGCGATTCACCGAGCGCGACGAAATACCCGATTCCATCATGCTCGAAGCCCAGCCGCGTATCACTTGCGTGTTTATTTCGGCATAAGGCCATTCGTCTGTGCAACTTTTATCGGGACAGGCGTATGCAAAAAATATCGCCAAATCGGTGCGATAGGCCTTGATTGTGTGTTCCGAGCAACGTTTCTCGGCTCGCAGGTATTTTATAAATTGTCCTTCCAACGTCTTGTTTTTTTTAACAATGGCACAAAGGTAGTAAAATAATTATTATCCGAACCGCAAATTCAATTTATTTTGGATTTACTTACGATTTAGCCTATTTTATGAAAAATACATTACGAATATTTTTTATTGACGCGAATTTAATTATAATTTCTTTTGATAGCTTTACTTCGATTTGCATCTTCTTGTAATCCTTTTGCTTGAAATCATCTTCGCACTATATAAAGAATGATTAACTTTGCGGTCAATTTTAAAAGGATGGAATTACGTAGTTCAATCAGTACTCAGGGGCGACGGATGTCAGGCGCCAGAGCTTTGTGGGCAGCCAACGGGATGACAAAAGAGCAGGCAGGCAAGCCGATTATTGCCGTTGTCAATTCGTTTACGCAGTTTGTTCCCGGGCATGCGCATCTGCACGACGTCGGACAGATGGTAAAGTCCGAAATCGAAAAAGCAGGCTGTTTTGCCGC
>JAITGD010000032.1 GCA_031280885.1 Prevotellaceae bacterium
TTTTCTTTGTTTTTTTGTGGCGTTTGCTTGTTTCACAGGGGGTGTGGTTCTGTTTCAGCGACACTGGGAGCGTGGCGTGAAAATCGACGATTTGAAAAGTACGCTTGATAACTATGCACACATAACCAACAATTACATCAAACGACACGACTTGCAGCCTGACGAATACGCAGTCCACATCAACAACATTGTCGAACTGTTTCCTGAAAACATGCGTTTTACAGTAATCGACATCAGCGGAAAAGTGCTGTTCGACAATAAGTACAGTCGTCCGGAAGAACTTGAAAATCATCTGCAACGTAACGAAATCCTCGAAGCGCTCGCAAAAGAAACAGGCTCAAGCGTACGCAGGTCAGGCTCAACGGGAATCAACTACTTTTATTTTGCACGACGTTTCGGCGACCATTTCGTGCGGATTGCACTGCCTTACGACATCGAAGTGCGCACTTTTCTGCGTGCCGACAATATGCTGTTGTATTTCACACTTGCGCTGTTTGCGATTCTGCTCTTGCTCTCGCTCTATATTTCGCATCGACTTGGAAAGTCGATGACAGCGCTGCATGATTTTGCCTTTTCGGTGGAAACGGGTAAAATTAACAGTATCAAATTCCCAAATACCGAATTTGGAGAAACTGCCAATCAGATAATCGCTCATTACCGGCAACTTGAACAAACTAAAAACCAGCTTGTGCTCGAAAAGGAAAAACTCGTGCAATGTTTTCAAAATTCGGAGGAAGGTATTGGCGTTTTTTCCGAAACCTTCGAGCCGGTTTTTGTCAACAGTCGTTTTGTAACCTGCGCCAATATTGTGCTCGACGGGCATAACGCTGTTACTGCGGCAATTTTCGGCGAACCGGAGTTTGCTCGAATCCGAGATTTTGTTGCCGGAAACGCCTTGCAGCCCGACAACCGTCTGTTTTCATGCAGCATTGTAAAAAACGGCAAACATTTTTCGGCAAAGTGCATCATTTTCTCCGATAAATCGTTTGAAATCATACTGAACGATGTTACAGCATCGGAAACTACCCGTCTGCTAAAACAGGAAATGACGAATAATATTGCGCATGAATTGCGTACGCCTGTGAGCAGTATTCGTGGTTATCTTGAAACAATACTTGAACAGAAAAACCTTGATGTTCAAAAACAACAGTCGTTTATCGAACGCAGTTACCGGCAGACGCTCAAGCTGTCGGAACTGATACGCGACATCTCGTTGATAACAAAAATCGAAGAAGTCCCGCAACTTTTTGTTGAGGAAGATGTGAATATTGCCGATATTCTTCACGAGCTTGGCGATGAGTTTGAAACTCCACTGAGAACGAACAATATATCGTTTGAGGTCAATGTTCCCGTCGAGGTCGAGCTACGCGGCAATCGCACGTTGATTTATGCCGTATTTCGCAATCTTGTTGAAAATTCGGTGGCGTATGCGGGCAAGAATATCACAATCACTATCGAAAAATACGACGAAAGCGAGGAATTTTATTTCTTTTCTTATACTGATACCGGCATAGGTGTTGCCGAAGAGCATCTTGCAAAAATGTTTAACCGTTTCTACCGAATCGACGAAGGACGCACGCGCGACAGTGGCGGCAGCGGTTTGGGACTTGCGATTGTGAAAAATGCAATCATGTTTCATCATGGCGAAATTGTGGCAAAAAATCGCAAGGGCGGCGGACTGGAGTTTTTGTTTATGCTGGGAAAGAGATGATACCATTTTCAATTGATTTGTCCGTCTATCATCACAAGTTTTCGGTCGGACCTTGCAGCCAGATTATTGTCGTGCGTTACGATGACTATGGTTTGTCCGAACTCGTTGCGCAGACGGAAAAACAGTTCATGCAGTTCGTTACGGTTGTGTGTATCGAGATTTCCCGACGGTTCGTCGGCGAGAATTACCGCAGGCTCGTTTATCAGCGCTCGCGCTACCGCCACACGTTGCTGTTCGCCGCCCGACAGTTCGCCGGGTTTGTGCGTCAATCGCTCGGAAAGTCCAAGATAGTCGAGCAATTCCTTTGCACGTTTTTCAACGACTGATTTGCTTTTTCGAGCAATATATCCCGGAATACAAACATTTTCCACTGCCGTAAACTCCGGCAGCAGATGATGAAACTGGAATACAAAGCCTATACGTAGATTGCGGAAAGCTGCAAGTTTGTCGGATTTAAGTTCAAATACCGAAATTCCGTCGATAAATATCTTGCCGGAATCGGGTTTGCTCAGTGTTCCGACAATTTGCAGGAAAGTACTTTTTCCCGCGCCGCTCGGACCGACAATAGACACAACTTCGCGCTTGTCGATTGTAAGGTTTATGCCCTTCAATACCTGCAACAAGCCGAAAGATTTTGTTATATTTTGCGCTTTAATCATCCTGTTTGTAATTATTAACTGATATTTCGGTTTTGCCCTCTTCTTTGTCTCGAAAGAAACACAAAATCATCTATCCATTCAAATGCGATACGGATATTTTTTCCCGCCGCAACATAAAACCACAACAGAGGCATGAAAGAAAACAGAAATCGCTTGTAGGAATAACGCATGACATTTTCCAGCGAATCCCAAACATAATCAATCTGATATACAAGAACAGTGTAGAATATCCATGCCAGCAGTATCAGCAACAGTGTAACCAGATGGTCTTTCTGCCGGATGATATGTGGCAGATTGGAAAGCATCACGAGCGGAAACACGATAAAACTTACTCCGTAGAACATTAAACTTTTAAACAGCGTCCACATTTCACTCCAGAGAATACCGGCTTTCGCTGCATCCCAATACGGCTTAAATATAATGAGCTGTTTTATTTCCATGTGATTTATCTTCAAAAATATATTCCAGAAAATAAAGGGAGACAGACACAGAAAGGCAAACAGAAAAAGCGTCTTATACTGTTTTGTCCGCAGACTGTGCCGGCACAGCAGGCAACAGGCAGCCCCGATAAATGCCAGCCCTTCGTTACGTGTCCAAACGTTCAACATCAGCAGTATGGCGGAAATCCACAGCAGCGAGGATTTTTTTTCGTAATACCGGGCGACAAAAAACAGTAATCCCAGCGAAGCATACACGGCATGTGTGAAATTTGTTCCTGACATGGAGGAGAATGCCAGCATTTCGGGCGTGATAATCATCATGAACGTGGTCAGTGCGGTCAGCGTATGCGTAGCAAACCGTCGGGTTACGCCATAAAAAGCAAAAACGAATGAAAGGAATATCAACGCATTGAAACTCTTTGATGTTTCTGCTCCGAGCATATACACGTAGGCATAGCCCAATTGCGAAAGCGGCGTGTAAGTCTTGTATAAATCAAGGTCATGCGGAGCGTAGTTCACGTCATTATATAAGGAAAGACCTTTAATCGTTCCCTCGTGTGCAACGGCAATACCTGTCAGATTGAATCCCACTATACTGTCCTTGTCAAAAGTCGGAAAGTACAAGGTTTTCGCCAGATTCATCACACATACTACTGTCAGCGCAAGCATGAGCGCCACCCATAACCAGGTTATTTTTGGCGATTTTATAACAAAAAGCGACGCCATCCATTCCCGAAGCGTTTTTCTGCGCAGATACAATCCGACGCATAGTCCCGCCAAGAGTAATACCGATACGGAGACGACAGTCATTGCCGTCAGCCGGATACCGACAAAGTCCAGACCGACCATCAGAATAGTCTGTGTGCCAATACCTGTGGGGAATGATAAACCCAATAATTCTATCCGGCTCAGTTGTTGTGATATATTCAACAAAATTGCCAGCCCCAACAGAGCAGAAAGTATTAAACCGATAATCAACATAACATCTTTTTATTAAGGATTTGTCTTATGTTTGGGAAATACGGCAAATGCCGCTTGTTTATCTACAGTATATTCCAGATATTCATAACCGTGCCCGGCTGTAATCGCCACGTGTGTAACCTGATTATAGAGTGGGTTTGTATCCTTTTCATTTTGATAGAGTACCCTGCGCGGATACAGAAAATGCGTTACCCATTTCTTGATACTTACATAATTACTCAGTTTCTGATTGCCAACAGACTCTAAAATCTGTTCGCGCGGAGGGAAAAGTATGATTGCGTCGTCAGGAGTATTCTTTTTGATGTAATTCAGATAATGGTAGTCAAAACCTATTTTCATCGTGTAACGCATTTCTATGTTTGCGTTTGAATATGCCCGGATAAATTGCCAGTTTCCTTTCAATAAGTTTGTCCACACCCACTTATATCCTTCATTCATTGATATGCCTGCATATAACAGGATAGCGCCCGCCACGCCCACTGCTATGCTTCTGATGCCAAATGCCTGCTTCCACCAGCTTGTCCGCTGCACCGTCCGACTTTCAGGATGGGGCTTGGAATCCGGAGTTTTTTGTTTCTCTTTAGTAGATTTTTGCAGATTCCTTACTTTCTTTGCCATATTTCTCCTTAATAATTAATAATTAAAGTAATATAGAACTCTGTTCAATAATGGCAACAAAAGTACAAAATTGTTTTCAAATACCTCTTTTCGGAGATTTTCTGGGTGCATTTCAATTTGTCGCAATATGGATTGTCCCGCAGGGACAACACTTTATTAACCGGTGGCTTCAGCCACCGGACAGGAATCGCACACAAACCAAGTCCCGCAGGGACGGCACTTGAAAATCAATGATATTAAGTGTCGTCCCTGCGGGACTGTATGGAGGGGCATATATCGTCTCTCCGTAAGCTAAAGCATACGGTTAATAAAGTGCCGTC
>JAITGD010000048.1 GCA_031280885.1 Prevotellaceae bacterium
ATGCTGCCTTCTGCCTTCACATTCCGTCCCTAACGGGACGGCGAGAGGAGGATGGAGGCGCTTCATTCTACCAACATGCCGTCCCGTTAGGGACGGCATTTGTCATCATGTAGAGAGGCAATTAATCGCATCTCTACCAAGGGAACCTTGGGATATAAAGGTTTTTATTCTGATTGAAACCGGGAAGAATTTTTTAAACCTCGACCCCGCATTTTTGACACCCCACCCGTAGGGCATCAATATCAATAGAAAATCTCGCCACGACGCACACACAGAACCCCGTCAGGGGTTCCACAACGACTAAAAAATATGTCCAACCGTCCAACCGTCCAACCGTCTAAAAGTCTAAACGTCCAAAAGTCTAATTTCTTCTTTTCCGTTTATCCAAAGTATTTTGATAGTGAGTTTGTTTCCTCGTTTTTCGAGCAGTATTGCTGTGGCTGCTTTTTCGGTGTTGCCTCCGCCAATGACCAGCGGAAAGGGATTTCCGACAGCGTTTTTCGGATAATATGTATATCGATGCAGATGTCCGGTAATGGCAACGTCGAAAGGCGTGGTGCGGAATATCGGCTCCCACAGATCTTTACAGGCGATAAATCCCGGACTATATTTGTTTTCCCAGCCATATATCGGCGTGTGATGTATGAGTATTCTGCGTTTCGCTTGTTTGAAGGCTTCGCTTTCCGTTTCTTTTGTTAGCCAGACAGTTTCTTCGTTACGAAAATCTGCAAAGTCAATCAATCCGCTGTATTCGGGCGAGGAATCGACTTTATCTTCGCCATTGTCCAGCAGCACAAATCGCGTATCGCCAAACGAGAAAGCAAAATAAGGCTTGTTTCCTTCCCAGTCGAACAAACTCGGCCAGCCTAAGGCGAAGGCGCCGCGAGTTTCGTGGTTGCCTCTCAGGAAATAGAGCGGTTTTTCGGCCCCGTTCATCTTATCGACAAAGCACGACAGGACGTTCAATTCGTTGGTTTCCGACGAAGGATCTTGAAAACAATCGCCGTTGAAAACAGCAAAGTCATAATCAATCTTTTGCAAAAGTCCTGTCAATTTCTCGAATACAGGCAATTTGCTGTGAATATCGTTGAATATTACTGCTATAAAGTTCTCGCGTTTAGATTCAAAAGTTGTGAACGAATGGAAAGGCGAGCGATACGTCGATCCGAAGATTTTTTTATATCCGCCAAAAGAATCTATTTTTTCGGAACATATTCTGTAATAATATTTTTGACCGGGTTTCAGGCCTGTAATTCTGATTTTATTGGCCGTATTGTTTGCCACCACTATACCGTGCTGCACGTCGCGTGCGATTTTCAGATTGATTGTATCCGTTCCATATTCCACTCTGCTGTAGCAGGGTTCGGCGGTGCGCCACATTACCGTAACGCCGTCGGGCGCAGGATTTTGCAGATACGGTTGCACGGTTACAGTTTGTCCATGTACGCCGCTCCAACTTAAAAACAGAGCAAGCGAAAAAATTTTAATTTGTTTCATTTTATGTGTGATTTTGTGTGATTTAAATAAAACTCCGCAATATGGCGGGTCAGTTGTTCCGATTCCAGCAAAAAGCCATCGTGTCCGAAGGTAGAGTATATTTCTACGTAACGGGCTTCGGATATGTGTTGTTGCATATATTGTTGTTCTTCTGGACGAAACAGCATGTCATTCGATATACCCACAATCAGCGTTTTAGCTTTGATCGAGGCGAGCGCTTTTGCTGTACCTCCGCGAAATCGTCCTGCATTATGGCTATCGAAAGCCTTGCTGATGACCACGTAAGAATATGCGTTAAATCTATTGGCGAGTTTAAGTCCCTGATAACGTTCGTATGAAGCGGCGCGGTCGGCAAACATGACATTTGTTTCTTCTTCGGCCTGCGTACTGTTGTATCCTTCATAACTTCTGTAACTTAGCAGAGCAGTTGCTCTTGCCGCCTTCATTCCTTCGATGCCTCCTTCGGGAATGTCGGCAAAGTAGCTTGGGTCGGCGTAAACGGCCATGCGTTGAGCTTCGTTGAAGGCAGTAGCCCATGGAGTTACTCGACATCCGGATGCCAGCAAGATCATTCGTTCCACCACATCGGGCAGCAGCAGAGTCATCTCCAGCGCTTGAAATCCTCCGATGGAACTTCCTATAACAGTATGTATTCTGTTGATACCGAGCTTTCGACGCAGCATATCATGAGCTTTGACCATGTCGCGCACAGTTATGTTCGGAAAGTTGCGGTAATACGGTTTTCCCGTTTCGGGATTGATAGACAAAGGTCCTGTCGTTCCGTAGCACGAGCCGAGTATGTTAGCGCAAATCAGGAAATAATCTTCGTCGTTGTATATGCAGTTTGCTCCGGCCATTCCCGGCCACCATTCTTCGGGGTCGGAATTTGCGGTAAGGGCATGGCAAATCCATACCACTTTGCTTTTTGCAGAGAATGTTCCCGCAGTATGATAGCTTAAGGTGATGTCTTTCAATTCGCCGCCGGCTTCGGTTTTAAATATTCCGGGAAAGACCAGAGAATGTTTTTTCATTCAGTTTCCTTCTGCGTCTTCTTTTTGCGTCTTCTTTTTGCGAGGATGTTGTTGTAAAATTCGGCATAATCGTCAGACAGAAGCCCTTCGGCCTTGTGTTCAAGTACGAATTTGCCTGTATTTTCGGCGTAATCTACAAATTCCCGACTTACTTCGGGACTGGCAAGCGCTATCCCGTCGGCATAATTTATGCACAATTTCATCAGGTCGGTATAGTTGTGATTCATCATCAAGTCTAAATCTCTCATTCTTACTCCATCGGTAAGCGCTTTCTTTTTGAAATCGTCGCTAAATTCATCATCAAAAGCCTCATCGTAGAACGAGAGGATTATTTTCGAGTCGGCATAAAGAGGATCATCCTTGAAAGCCTTGCGCATGTAGAAGGCCGTCGGGAAAGTAAACCATCCGTGGCAATGCACAATGTCGGGCGACCAGCGCAATTTGCGTACCGTTTCAAGCACTCCTCGCGCAAAAAATATAGTGCGCTCATCGTTGTCATTAAAGAAAACACCTTTCTCGTCGTGGTACATTGTTTTGCGCTGAAAATAATCGTCGTTGTCGATAAAATATATCTGCATACGCGCCGAAGAAATCGAAGCTACTTTGATAATGAGCGGATGATCCGACTCGTTGATTACGAGGTTGAGACCCGATAGACGAATCACTTCGTGCAGCTGGTTTCTGCGCTCGTTGACCCCTCCAAATTTTGGCATGAAAGTTCTTATTTCAAAACCTTTGTCCTGAATTGCAGGAGGCAACATTTTGCATACATTTGATATAGCGCTTTCCGGAAGATATGGATGTATCTCCGAACAAACAAAAAGTACCTTATAGCTTTCCATCTTAATTGCTTTAATTTATAAAGTGTAATAGCGTCAATTGTCATGCTCACGCGGTACAGCCTCAATGAATTACGAAATTTTAGCAGGACGTACCATCAGCATAATTAATTCGCAAAGGTAATAGAATTTTTGGACTTTTGGACTTTTGGACTTTTGGACTTTTGGACTTTTGGACTTTTGGACTTTTGGATCAGAGCAAACGTATTTATGATTTTTTTGTATATCATAGTGCAGGAAA
>JAITGD010000067.1 GCA_031280885.1 Prevotellaceae bacterium
AGTCTAACAGTCCAAAAGTCCAGCAGTCTAACAGTCCAAAAGTCCAGCAGTCTAACAGTCCAAAAGTCCAGCAGTCTAACAGTCCAAAAGTCCAGCAGTCTAACAGTCCAAAAGTCCAAAAAAAGTCTTACCTTTGCGCGAAAAATATTTGAATAGAAGAGTATGATGTACACATCGATAATATTTACATTTACAGCGCTATTTGCTTTTGCGTTTGCAGAGCCGAGCGGTGGCTTGAAGGCTCAAAACATAGATTCGATACCGCGTATCGATATCTTTACCAAGCTTGCGCAAACGGGTCAGGGAGGAGCAAGCATACAGCTGAAAGGCGCCGATCTGGAAAGCACGCTTTCGACTCGGATACAGCGCACGCGAACACCGCAAATCGCAAACGGATGGCGAATACGAATTTTCCGCGATAGCCGTCAGGACGGAAGAAGCCGAGCTGAACAAATCGTACAACGTATCCGAAACGAATATGCCGGCACATCGGCATACGCTTCATACGATGCTCCTTATTGGTACGTGGCGGTGGGCGATTACCGAACAAAAGAAGACGCCGAAAAAACCCGACGATTACTCGCCCGCTCATATCCGACAGCATCACTTATTAATACGGCGATAAATCTACCTCCATTATAATTATGAGAGATTCAGGATGGCAAGAGCCAAGAGCCAAGGTAAGTTCAACAGTCAAACCGTCCAAAAGTCTAACAGTCTAATAGTCTAACAGTCCAAAAGTCCAACAGTCCAAAAGTCTAATAGTCTAACAGTCCAAAAGTCTATCAAAAGTCCAAAAAATGATCGATACAATTAAGCACGAATGTGGGATAGCATTCATACGTCTCAGAAAGCCACTTAGCTACTATCGCGAAAGGTATGGTTCGTGCGCTTATGGTTTACAGAAACTTTATCTGCTGATGGAAAAGCAGCATAATCGAGGGCAGGATGGCGCTGGCGTAGCTTGCGTTAAACTCGATTCTGCTTTCGGAGTGCCGTATATCGACCGCGTGAGATCCGATTCCAAAACGCCAATCAGAGATGTGTTTGATAAGATCTACAGTCAAATAACGAAAAGCGGCGAAGAGCATAAGAATACGGAATTGTCGAAAGATAACACTCCATTTATAGGGGAATTATATCTCGGACATCTGCGATATGCCACGCACGGAAAGAACTCGTTAGAGTATGTGCATCCGGTTATGCGGTTTAGCAATTGGAAGGCGCGAAACTTGGTGTTGGCAGGGAATTTCAATCTCACGAATGTGGCCGAAATTTTTTCGCTTTTAGTTGAAAGCGGTCAGCATCCTCGCGACCTTTCCGACACGGTAACGGTGCTTGAAAAAATAGGCTTTTATCTTGATACGGAATACGAAAAGATGAGCGCAGCTTATCTTGCCAACGAGCCCAATCGAAAAGATGTAGCAAAACTTATCGAGCGAAATCTTGACATAGCATCCATTCTTCGTCAGGCCACCAAACGTTTTGACGGAGGATATACCATAGGAGGAATAATCGGCAACGGCGACGCATTTATAATGCGCGATCCAAACGGAATAAGGCCAGCCTTCTACTATGCCGACGACGAGATTGTGGTAGCAGCTTCGGAACGTCCCGTTCTGCAAACAGCTTTTAAGTTGGATTCGGAAGAGGTTCACGAAATAGCGCCCGGAAAAGCGCTCATTGTGAAATACGACGGAACGTATTCCGAGCAGGAAATACGTCCAGCAGGTCGGCGAACTTCCTGCTCATTCGAGCGGATTTATTTTTCGCGAGGAACCGACAAGTCAATCTATGAAGAGCGTAAAAAACTCGGCGAACAGCTGATACCGCGAATACTGAAAGCGGTGAATAACGACCTCGAAAACACCGTATTCTCGTACATCCCCAACACAGCCGAGACTGCTTTTTACGGACTGATAAACGGAGCTGAGGATTTTATGCTGAAGGACAAACATCGACGTATAATGACTTCGGGAAGATTGCTTTCGTGGGACGAAGTTTGGGACATCGTTACCACACGGCCACGGGTGGAGAAAATAGCTGTAAAGGATGTTAAACTGCGGACATTCATAACGGAAGACAAATCGCGTACCGACATGGTTGAACACGTTTACGATGTTACATACGGAGTAATTCGTCCCGGAAAAGACAATCTTGTAATTATTGATGATTCCATTGTACGCGGCACGACGCTGAAATCAAGCATACTTCGGATGCTCGACCGTCTTCATCCGCGTAAAGTAGTAGTAGTAAGTTCGGCTCCGCAAATCCGTTATCCCGATTGCTATGGCATAGATATGACGAGGATGAACGAGTTTTGCGCCTTTCGCGCCGCCGTCGAATTACTTCACGAAAACGGCCAATGGCACATACTATCCGATGTGTATAAGAAATGTAAGCGTCAGCAAAATCTTCCAAAAGAAGAAGTTGTGAACCATGTAAAAGAAATATACGCGCCTTTTAGCGATGAACAAATTGCAGCCCGTATTGCGCAAATGCTTCGTCCCGAAGACATGAACGCAGAAGTAGAGCTTGTTTTTCAAACGATAGAAGGGCTTCATCGAGCCTGTCCGAACGACACCGGCGACTGGTATTTCAGCGGAGATTATCCTACACCCGGCGGAAACAAGGTCGTAAACAGCGCATATATTAACTATTACGAGCATCGCGACGTCCGACCGTATTAATAGTTCAGCCGATTGCAGTCGATTACAATCGATGTTAATCGACTAAAATCGACTGCATAACAACTGTATAACTAAGGAAGCCGAGCCAGAAGGTTTACTGTATTGGCTTCGATACGTTCATATACTTTCTCTGCTGATTCTGCTCGCTCGAAGGGCTGTCCGGTGATAGTTTCGTATAGTTCGATATAACGCTGACTGATGCTATCGACGACGTCCTCAGTGATTTCGGGAATTTTTTCGCCTTTTTGTCCTTGAAAACCGTGTTGCATAAGCCACTCGCGCACAAATTCTTTCGACAATTGTCGTTGTTTACCGCCTTCGGCGAAGCAGCTTTCATAACTATCCGAATAGAAATAGCGCGAAGAATCGGGCGTATGGATTTCGTCGATAAGATAGATTTTACCTTTCCGATTTCCAAACTCGTATTTAGTATCGACCAGCAGGAGACCGCGTTCCGCCGCCAAAGCCTCTCCTCGACGGAAGAGTTTCATGGAATACGATTCGATCTCTTCGTATTCGCCGGCAGGAATAAGTTTGCGTGCAATTATTTCATCCTTAGATATATCTTCATCGTGAGCGCCGTGTTCAGCCTTAGTCGTAGGGGTTATTATAGGATGTTCAAAACGCTGATGTTCGCGCATACCATCCGGCAAAGGAACACCGCAAATACTGCGAGCGCCAGCCTGATACGCACGCCATGAACTGCCCGAAAGATACCCGCGTACAATCATCTCGACAGGATAAGGTTTGCACAGAAAACCAAGAGTTACCATCGGATCGGGAGAGGCTATTTTCCAGTTCAATACAATGTCGGATGTAGCATCAAGAAACTTCGAGGCAATCTGGTTTAAGACCTGTCCTTTGTAAGGTATTCCCTTCGGAAGAACCACATCAAAAGCCGAGATACGGTCGGTAACAACCATGGTAAGATACCTGTCGTCAATGTTATAGACATCCCTCACCTTTCCGGTGTATTTCGATTTCTGTCTCGGAAAGACAAAATTGGTATAAGTGATCGCTTTCATCATCTGAAATTTATCGTTTTAATTGCTGCAAAGGTAGCTAAAACTTTTTTTGAATTTAATTTGATTGAATGACGGATATAAATATGTCATTCATTGTGGGCATAACTTCCGTAAAACCAGTTATTTCAACCACGGGCATTGCCAAAGACAAAAGGCGATTATTGTCGTGTTCTCCCGAAGCTTTGACGCGAATATTTGATACTCCGAATGTTGTTTCGCCTACATTGACTTCATATCCATTGGATTCCAATGTTTTCAGTATTGCGTTGGTATCTCCGCGATATTTTATTTCGTAAAGATTGCGGCTGTAACTGCGTCGGATTTCGTTCACCTTGCCTGCAAGCATGCATTGCGCCTTGTCAATGAGTACAATATCGTCGCATAATTCCTCTACCGAAGCCATGTTATGAGTAGAAAATATGACTGTGCTACCCTTGTCTCGCAGCGAAAGTATTTCGTTTTTAAGCAATAATGTATTCACCGGATCGAATCCGCTGAAAGGTTCGTCGAATATGAGCAATTCAGGTTCATGAATCACAGTAACAATAAATTGCACTTTTTGCGCCATTCCTTTCGACAATTCTTCCACTTTCTTGTTCCACCATCCGGCTATTTCAAATTTTTCAAACCATATTTTCAGTCGATTCATGGCGTCGCGTCGCGAAAGTCCTTTTAATCGAGCAAGATACAGAGCTTGTTCTCCTACTTTCATTTTTTTGTACAAACCTCGTTCTTCCGGCAAATAGCCGATACGATATACATCACTGGCTTGCAATGGTTTGCCTTCAAAAAATACTTCTCCGCTATCGGGAGCGCTTATTCGATTTATAATCCGTATAAGCGTAGTTTTGCCTGCTCCATTTGGTCCCAGAAGCCCAAAAACGCTTCCTTTGCGTACCGATATACTTACCTCGTTCAGCGCCAAATGAGCGGCGAATTTCTTCACTATGTTTTTAGTTTCAATCATTTACACAATTTTTATCTTAATATTTCAACAGCCAATTTTCAGGATTTTGAGCTTCGGTGTATTTGTAGATTTCAAAATGAAGCGAATATCCTTCTCCTGAGTTCATTACAATTCCTATGCGTTGTCGTGGTTTGACTTCGTCGCCAAGTTTAACATTCACAGACGCTAAACGCGAATACAGCGTATAATAAATTCCGTGGCGGATGAGTATGCACTGCCCCATTCCCGTTATCGAAAAAACCTTGCTGACTGTGCCTGCAAAAACAGCGTAAACCTCTGCATCAGGCGAAGTTTGAAGGTCGATACCAGCGTTGGGCATTTTTATATTTTTATACAGAGCATGTTTGCTTCCTGTGCCGAATCCGGCTACGATGGTACCCACGGCAGGCCATGGAATGAGACCTTTAGCTGTTTCAAAATCTTTGGTAGCGAGCAAATCGACGTCGGAATGACCTGTTTTTGCGTTACGATCCAATTCTTCGCGCATGTAGATTCGCATTTGACTGTTCAGCCGGTCGTATTCTTTTTTGCGTTCATCAAGTTTAGAACGCAGATTTCCCTCTTGACGTTTCAGTTGCGAAAGCACGTTTTTCGACTCACGCTCTTCGGTTTTCAGCGTTTCCATTTCGCGATTTTTATCGTCGATATTGCTATTAAGTTCACGTTCAGTGGTGGACATGGTTTTGATTTCTCCGTTGAGTTTGTCGGTCATTTCGGTGATTTTATCAGCCTGTTCTTTAAGAAGATAAAATATTTCTCGGAGGTATCTCATTCGTCTATAAGCTTGTGCGACGCTTTCGCTGGCCATTATATACATAATCCATGTAGTTTGCCGGCTCTGCATGCTGTGATACTGCGTAAGTAGCTCTTTGCAAGATCGTTTCACCTCGTCGAGATCGGCTTGTAATCTTTCGATGGCTTCTTTTTTTTCCAAAAGTTTTTTTTGCAATGCGGATATATTGCGGTTGATGGTCGAAATCAACTGTTTTCGCGAATCTATTTTTCTCTGCAACAGTGAGATATTTTGTATTCCCTGTTTTTGGTCACGTTCGATAGATTTTATCTGAGTGTCAATATTTTTAATATCTTCTTCGGTACGTTTACGTTCCTGATTAAGCATCTGCAAGTTATGGCCTTCGGGTTCTTGCGCACGCAATAGTCCCGAAATCAAAATGAGGAATGTAAGTGTCGAATATTTTATACTGTTATGTATCACAAACTACAATATATTAATATTTTATAAAATCAAAATCTTTATTTTGTATTTAATTTTCGTTTTATTTCGTTTGGATTAGTGCAGTCGGGCTTTTCTAAGGCTTTCGACCAGTATATTTCGGCCGTACTGCGTTCTCCTAATTTATTCAAAATGTCGGCATAATGTTCCAAAATTGTTGCGCTGTTGTTTCCTCCGGCCACCATTGCCTGCCTCAACATAGTTCGAGCTTCAATGTATTTTCCCTGTAAATAAAGTATATAGCCAAAGGTATCCAAAAAAGCCGGATTGCTGGAATCTATTTCTATGGATTTTTTGCTCATGAGATATGCCTTGTCGAGATTTTTTCCCATAAGACTCAGATAATAAGCATAGTTATTGAGCGTCGTAGCGTTGTTTGGAACGAAAGTCAAGGATTTTTCGTAACAAGTAAACGCTTTTTTATCTTTGCCCGTTTCGTGATACATATCGCCCATCAAAGCGTAAGCCTGCCCAGCATAAGCGGTGTCGATACTTGCCTTTTTCATCGAAGTTTCAAGTACTTTGACAGCTGCTTTGGTCTGTTGTTGTCGCCACAAAGTCAGCGCTTTATACATATAATATCCGGAAGTTCGCGGAAAAAGTTCAATAGCCTGCGAGCTTGATTCCTGCAATTCTTTCCACATTCCCATTCCGTATTCCAGCGATAGCAGGCCGTCCCAGGCTTCGCGGTCATTGCCATTCATATCCGTAAGACGTTTCATTAGGCTGACAGCCTGTGGAGTTCGTTCTGTTTGCGCCAGATAAACGGCTTGCAGATATTTCAGTTCGCGCGAGGTAGGATAAATCGTAGATGTTATTGCAAAAATCGTATCGAGGTCAGTCTTAAAGTATTGCGAAAACGAAGGAATTTGCAGCACCAATCCCAGATATTCCGCTTTGGCCGGAGCCTCCACTCGCTTGTTTATCATGTATTCAATCAAGGTTTTAAAGTAGTTTTTGAAATCGCCGGTTTTGCGGTGCAGTTCTGCTTTTCCCAGCATTGCCGGTGGAAAATTTCTTTCGATTTCCATCGCTTTATTGTATTCATTCAAAGCAAGATCGCTTTTTCCGGAATTAACGTACACATCGGCAAGCAGAGTATGAAAACGCGGATCTCCCGGATTATTGTCAATGAGCAATTTACCCTGTTCCGCAGCTTTGTCGGTATCGCCCGTGTACATGTATATATTTTGTCGCTTGTAAATTATTTCGTCGCTTGGTCCGAAACGCAACTCCATGCTATCCAATATGTTCAATGCTTGCAGATATTCCTCCTGCTCTTCGTATGCCGAAGCTAAACTAAGCCAGACGTCCTGTTTGTTTCCATGCGCTCGCAACACTTTTCTATATAAACGTTTAGCTGTTTCTGATTGTTTATCGTAAAAACAAAGTCGAGCATATTGAAGTGTGTACCACGAGTTTAGCGAATCCATTTCGTAGGCAATTCGCGCGTATTGCAAAGCCAGCTTGAATTGTCCAGCTTTTTCGTAAAGACCAGCAATTTCGTAGTAGCAAACATCGCAAGTAAGATCTGTTTTGATTGCATCCAGATATAACTGTCGAGCTTTTTCTGCCTGACCAAGAAAGGTTTGCTTCTTCGCATCCATCAAGATCTTTTGTCTTCGCTGCTCCCGTGTAAGTGTATCGGCCTTGCTTACATTCGGCTGAGAGTATCCTGATGTTGTCATACAGACTGTTACAAGGATGCAAACTAATTTATTTAAACACTTTGTTAATTGCACTGTAATAAACACTGATATTAATTAATCCGCAAAATTAGAAATTCTTTTTGAACTGCGGGAATGGAAACATTCTTGGTTCCTAAAATTTTCTACTTTTGTAAACTAAAATTAGGAGGTAAAACTCATGGTAAGGACAATTTTTTATATAGCAATGCTATCGTTATTAGCTGCTTGTTCGCCTCGGGATAAGGACAAATCCAGAGAAAAAAGTTTTCAGATTGAGACGGTACAAATTCCCTCAGGTCTGTTTCTGATGGGTTCTTCGGATGGAAGTAACGTCGGGAATATCAACGGTTCGGGCTTGAATACCGGACAAGAAGAGCCTGGTCGAATCGATAGCTATGAAAAGCAGCACGCGGTTCTGCTGACAAAAAGTTTCTCTATAAGCAAATACGAGATAACCAATGTTCAATATGCAGAGTTCCTGAATCTTATGCAGGTGGAGTGCAATCATGACGACGAGGGCAATGCTTACGGATCAAACACATCAATATACGAAGGTAAAGCTTTGATTTATACCGACAACCAGCTTGGCGTGCTTTGGGATCAAGCAACAATGCAATGGAAATCAGCTTTAGAAAAAGAGGAGTATCCTGCAATAAATGTAAGTTGGTACGGAGCGGTGGCCTTTGCCGAATGGGTGGAAGGAGATTTGCCAACCGAAGCTCAGTGGGAATATGCCTGTCGCGGAGGACAATCCGCAAGTCTGCCCTTCGGAATAGGAACGGGTCTTGTGCTGGACTATACTATGGCAAATTTTGCATGGAGCTGGTCGTACGATTGGGATGGTTACGGTCTCTCGGCCAGAGAAGGTCCCACCGGAGGAATGTTTCCTTACTCTACACAACAAGTAGGCCTGTATCAGCCAAATGGCTATGGATTGTACGACATGCACGGAAATGTCTCAGAATGGTGCACCGACAGCTGGGATAGTAGCTCCAACTATCCCGACGAGGAGGGAACAAGTATGGATGATCCTATTATTGACCCCATACAGACACTTGGACATTTACGCATAATACGTGGAGGGAGTTATTATATCGATGCACGTAATTGTCGCTCAGCTTGTCGCAGAGGCGACCATCCTATAAGACCTTCATATTCGTCGGGTTTCAGAGTGGTTTTTAACGGAGAGTAGTATTCAATAATCCGTTGTTCATAAAAATACGCAATAAACAGAAGCATAAATTCAATATATTAGATTTTATAAGTAATAGAGTATTATATGAATTAAAAATATTTTTTTGTTGATAAAAAAATATATCTACTTTTGTATCAGAAATGTTAAATATCAAAAAAAAATGGAAGTATCCGAAAAAAGCACAAAGGCTGAAATCCTGAAAGCGTATGAAACGCTGCTGAAAAATGTTCAAAATGCAAAAGCCGACGTTCCGAAACAGGTTCAGGAAGAAAA
>JAITGD010000070.1 GCA_031280885.1 Prevotellaceae bacterium
ATTAATCGCGAACAGCGCGCCAAAATTCCCGCAGGTCAATTGCCCTACGAGGATTGGACTTACAACATTCTGCGTGAAGCGCGTGCAAGGGATATTACTTCGGAACAGTTCAATACGCGCGTTCAGGCTGGCTTGACTTTCAAGTTTATGGATGGTGTGAAATTCACTTCGAGCATACAGTACGAATACAATAAAAGCCAGTCAAGAGACTTGCAGAGAGAAGACTCGTTTTATACTCGTAATTTAATCAATACTTGGATTGATTACACTCACGATAAAGACGATCCGTCGAAAAGTAAACGCAACAAACAACTCGTTCCCAAAGGAGCGATTCTGAAGAATCAGCGCTCGACGGGCGAAAATTACGTCTGGAGAAATCAGCTTGATTTCGACAGAACTTTCGGAGGCAAACACCAGGTGGCCGCAGCAGCAGGTTTTGAAATGCAGGAGTATAAAACCAATTCGCAGCGCGACCCCTGGATTTTCGGACATAATCCCGACAAAAATTCGACGGGATACATCAATTTGAATCCCAGCTCGCCACAGGAAAAGGACATCAAAGGCACGGTGCCTTATTATACCTTCGGATCGGCGGGTTCGGGAATACTGCTGACTCCCTCGCTGGGCTACCGTCTCGACCGATACGTGTCGGTTTATGGCAATGCTTCTTACACTTTTGCAGGCAAATACAGCGTAACGGGCAGCGCTCGTAGCGACGCTTCGAACCTGATTGCCGACGATGCTTCGTATCGCTGGGCGCCTCTGTGGTCGGTGGGCGGAAAATGGAACGTCTCGCAGGAAAATTTTATGCAGCCGACGGCTTCATGGCTCGACCGTTTGTCGCTACGTCTGACTTACGGATTCAACGGAAATGTCGAAAAAAGTACTTCGCATAAAACTCTGGTGGGACGCAGCACTACGCCTTCGGCCACTTTCGGAGGCTTGTATATCGGCACTGTAACGATGGGAAATCCCGACCTGCGCTGGGAAAAAACCTCGTCGATAAACGCGGCTATAGATTTCGCGCTGCTTAACAATACGGTTTTCGGCAGTATCGATTTTTACAGCAAACGGGGTAAGGATATTATCGGCAACAAAGCCCTGCCTTCCGTGCTTGGCGCTACGGCTCTAAGGATAAACAATGCCGAAATCAGCAACAAGGGCGTCGAAATAGAAATCGGAGTAAACACGAAGTTGTATGAGGAAGTGAGATTCACAGGTAAACTGACTTACGCATACAACGACAACAAGATAACCAATCTCTACGACCCGAATATCTATGCTTATTCCATGTTCGAGGGCGCTTATGTGGAAGGATATCCTGTCGGCGCTTTGTGGGGATACAATTATCTGGGGATGGAGAACGGAGTGCCTTATGTTGAAGGCATTGGCGGACTTCCCAGCACGATGAACGACGTTGCCATCCATAACCGCGCTCTCGGTTCGCTCTTTTTGAAATACGCCGGGCCGAGCATCGCTCCGCATACTTTGGGACTTCATGCAGGTTTCAGCGGATACGGCTTCAGTCTCTCGGTTTTTATAAACGGAACTTTCGGAGGACATTTCCGCAATCCGACCTTTGATTATAACATGGTCGGAGCAAGCAAGGTGATCATTCCCTACTTTGTAAATGAAGTTATTAAGGGGTCAAAAAAATTACCGTCCTGGCCTGCACCCAGCGAAACTAAGGCATATCTCTGGAATAGATACGTGCCTAACTTGCTGACTATGGTAGAAAAATCTTCTTTCATCAAGGTAAAGGAAATAAACTTGGAGTACAGCTTGCCTAAACAATGGACTGATTTTGTAGGCACAGGAAACGTTAGAGTTTTTGCACAGGTTCGCGATTTGGGTTGTCTCTGGGTGGCCAACAGCCGCGGATACGATCCCGAATGGTTGCCCGGTACGATGAAACCTGCAACAACATACGCTTTTGGAGTTAATCTTAATTTTTAAAACATCGAAGACATGAAAAAAATATTTTTATCTTTAATCTTGTCCTCCGTACTGCTTACTGCTTGCGAAGGCTTTTTGTCGGAACTTCCCACAAAATCAAGCACCGACCCTCTGGAAACGGTGGAGCAACTCAGAGCAGTGCTCGACAATCCGAACTATCGCGCGGTTTGCTATGCCGCCGCTTTTTCCAACGACGATTGCGAAGTGTCGTACGACATTGTGGATCAATATACAAGTTTCGGCGTTGCGGGACTATATCACTATACTTTTAATGTTGAAGACGTCGAAAACGAGGCCGAAGACGCCTTGTGGACGCAACATTACGGCACTATTTACAGAGCTAATCTTGTGATAGAGAATGTCGACAAGGTTTCGGGCGATCCCGCCGAAAAAGCTCGCGTAAAGGCCGAAGCGCATTTCTACCGCGCTTATCTTTATTGGGAACTTGCAAATAGTTATTGTATGCCCTACGCCGCCGGCAATATGAACGAACTCGGCCTTCCGAAGAGAATCACTACTTCGATGGAGGAGGATTATGCTCGCACTTCGCTGGCCGAAACTTATGCGCAAATCGACCGCGATATTGCAGAGGCTTTGAAAATCGACAAAACTGCTCGCGATTATGCTTGGCGAAGCAGCAAGGCCGCAGTTCAGGCTTTTCTGTCGAGATACTATTTGCATCGCTGCGAGTACGACAAGGCTGTCGAAGCAGCCGATTTCGCTCTGAACAATCTCGGACAGACGGCTTTGAAGGATTACAATACCTTACAGGCGACGGTAGGCGTCAATGGCGGCAGCGAATTGCAGGACATCAGCTCCAGCAATGTTAAACTCACCAATTGGCAAGAGTTTTTCTTTATGCGATTTGCATATCTCAGTTCGCAGTGGTTCACTCCCAGCCAAGATCTTATTGCTTTGTATGATCAAACAAACGATATGCGTTACAAATGGTTCTTTACCAATCCGAATCCTCGTTTCGGACAAACTCTGCAATTGCCCGACGATTGTCGTTACAATGTTTTTTCTGACGGTGCGATGCTGCTTTGTGGCCCAACTATTCAGGAAGTGATGCTTAATAGAGCCGAAGCTTTGGTACGCCGCTCGAATCCCGACATTGCGGGAGCAATGAATCAAATAAACAAACTGCGGGAATATCGCATAGCTCCTCACGCCGGACGCGATCTTTCGGCTTCGACCAAAGAGGACGCTCTGAAGAAAATTCTGGATGAACGCCGACGCGAACTTGCTTTCGCTCACCGCTGGTGGGATATACGTCGATTTGCATATAACGAAACTCCCGACGACGACGTGGCTATCACTCGCGAATTTTATGTAGTAACCATGGGCAGTATCGACCGTACTCAGGTGAAACAGTACTCGCTACCGGTGGGCAGCCGTCGTTATGCCGTGCCTATCAACGGAGTGAATATAGATTCATCCAAAGGAACTCTCGTACAGAACGAGTATTAAACGCTTACAGTGAGGAAGAATAGGGTTAAAAACGGTACCGCCGTAAAGACGGAGCAATTTGCATCCGGCGGCGGTACCGTAAATATGAGGCTTTCTCAAAGTAATCGACGCACTATTAATATATTTAATCAACAAAAATCATGATGAAACGATTTATTGTTTTCGCGGCAGTTACAGTGTTTTTCTGTTCCTGTCAAAATCAAAAACCTGCGACGGTGCATCTCAAAGGCAAGCTCGATCTCGAAGCGCCGATAACGATGGCCTACAACGGAGCCGCGTCTGCGCTCGGCGACAGTCGTAACTTAGTTATTAACACGGATAAGGACGGAGTTTTCGACACGGTAATCGCTCTGAATCGAGCCGAATACTTCGCCATTCGACGCAACACGCTTTATTTAAGTCCGGGCGACGAGATAGAGGTTTTTATCAACGACGTTAATGTCGAAGCAAAGTTCGCGGGACGAGGCGCCGAAGCAAACGAGTATTTGAAACACAGGCTTTTTCCCAAAGCGGGTTCTTTTCTGGAAGCAGGCAAAAACTGTCGCTCTTCCTTTGCCGAGACCAAAGTTGTGGTCGATAGTTTGGCCGCTGTTCGTCTGCAAACGCTGAACGCTCTGGCGGATGTTTCGGCCGAGTTCAAAGATCTGGAAACGGCGCGGATTAACGCCGACGTGGTGAACAGCTATTTTTCGTATCTGAGTTACTCGAAGTACTATACCACATTCCGTCGCCAATCCGACGCAGAATACAGGGAACATGCGGCGGCGGCCATCGACACTATCGCTCCGGCGGCGGCTCCGCTAATCATGTCGTTCAACGACGACAAATATTTGGACGTAGCCGTAGTCCGCGACGTCTTTTCGTACGAAAGCAACGAACTGTACCGGAAGTGTTTCGAGGGAATAATCGCCGGCGAGGGCAGAAAGGAACTTTTCGAAGCGTCGAAATATGTTTCGTCTATGCGCGAAAGAGTTACGGAGGAAATAATCGACGAGGCCAAACTTGCGATTCAGCAATTGACAAACGAGGATTTCAAAACCGAACTTGCGCGTAAAACCGAACAGGCTTCGAAGCTTCTGCCGGGGCAACCGGCCATCGATATAGAACTCGAAACCGCTGAGGGCGAGAAACTGAATCTATCCGACCTCAAAGGAAAAACGATGTATATCGACCTGTGGGCTACCTGGTGCGGCCCTTGCAAATACGAAGCTCCGTTTTTCAACGATGTGGCCGCAAAATGCAAGGGAAAGGATATTCTGTTCATCAAAATATCCACCGATAAAAAGAAAAGCGACTGGCTTAAATCGCTCGATCACAGCGATACAAATGTGCTGCAATACATCTCTAACGATCTTCGACTGTCGAGCGAATGGGCAGTTTTCTACATTCCGAGGTTTATATTGATTGATAAGGATTTCAATATCATCGACGCTTACGCCAAACGACCGTCGGAGGGAATAGAGATCAATTATGAATTATGAATTATGAATTATGAATTCATAATTCATAATTCATAATTCATTAAAAAATATTACTACTTTTGCGGCGGCTTTAGGGCCGATATTAATGGGTTGAAACAGTCGTAATTCTTTGAATACGCCTGTTGTACGTAAGTAGATGCACAAGTTTTGCGCTTGGGCATTTCTCGGATGATTGTCATACATATTCGGATTTTACGACTATGGGCAGCCGTCCGTTGAAGCGAAATAATAGTTTAAAGTATTAACGAAAAGTAGTACATTTGTACTCACATCCGGAGGTAGTAGTGAATAATTACGAGGTACTTGCTGCCGGCATAAAAGCTGGTGATGCGGGTTCATTTAAAGAGGTCTATATGCAGTATTTTCACAAGGTAAAGTACTATGCAATGCAGTATTTGGATAATGTAGAAGAAGCGGAGGATATTGCTCAGGAAACTTTTTTTGAGCTGTGGCGCAGACGGTCTGACATCGACGTGTCGCTAAGTTTGAGTTCGTATCTTTTGACCGCAGCTCGAAATAAATGCCTGAATGTGTTGCGCGACAGAATCAACAAGGCCAGAAAACACGGCGACTATGCTGTCGAAAAAAAGGCCTCGCTCGACTATTCGGCTCTCTGCGACCAATCGGCCGAGCGCTTACTCTCGTCGGAGCTTGAATGGAAAATCAAAAACTCAATCGATATGCTTCCTCCCAAAACCAAAGAAGTTTTTCTGATGAGCAGACAGAACGAATTGTCGTACGCAAAAATCGCCGAAAAAATGAATATCTCAATAAAGATGGTCGAGTACAGAATGATGCAAGCGCTGAAAATCCTGCGAAAATATCTGAAAGAATATCTATGTATGTTGGCAATGGCCGGAATAACACTATTTTAAAACCTTTGAAAACTTCTGACAATGAATAAGCAACTTTTAATCCGATTTATCAAGCGCACGGCTACCATCTCGGAGCAGGAGTGCGTGCTGCGCTGGATCGACGAATCGAGAGCAAACGAAAGCTACTTCGTCCAACTGAAAAATCTGCTGACGGTAACAAATCTTCCGGAAACAAAGGCCAGCGAAAAGGAGTACAGAGACTTTTGCTCGCGTTTTCCTCTCGGCCAAAAACAGAACAACATCCGAACAATTGGCCTCGTTGCCTTGGCTGCTGCAACTGTGGCAGTGCTTCTAACTGTGGTAATTGGATGCTTACTCGCCCCCTCGGAACACAAAGCCATGTTCGTAGAATGTTCTACAAACAAAGGCGTCAAAGGAACGGTCGATTTACCCGACGGCTCGAAAGTATGGTTAAATTCCGATAGTTACATCAAATTTCCCGACCATTTCAAAGGCAAATACCGACAGGTCGAATTTTCGGGCGAAGCGTACTTTTCGGTCGCAAAAAATCCCGACTGTCCCATGCTCATCAGCACGCCCAACAAGGTGCAAGTCGAAGTGCGAGGAACAAACTTCAACCTCAGCTGCTACCCCAACGACGACGAAATAAAAGCTACACTGTATTCGGGCGAAATCATAGTTTATTCGGAGGACGCCAAAACCGGCGCACGAAAAGCTACCAATCTAAAGCCCTTTGAAACAGTGTGCATAGCAAAGACATCCGCCTCCGTCGCCGAAGCCTCTCAACCTGCCGCCGCCCCGATACGAATCGAAAAAGACGGCGACGCAATGAAATATACCGCATGGAAACGCGGCGAATTGATTTTCGAAGCCAGCCCTCTCGACGAAGTAATAAGAAAACTCGAACGCTGGCACGGAGTGGAGTTTGTAGTAAAAAGCGATAATATTTATAGCAACACACTCACCGCCTGCTTCAAATCCGAATCGATACAGCAAATAATGGAAATGCTGAAAATCTGCTGTCCCATAGATTTTACTTTGGATAAAAACACGGTCGTAATCAGCGAACGCTGAGCGCTCCGCACGGATTATAGGAATCAGGAGCCAAGAATCAGGACAGCTCCGCAGGCAATTAAAAATTAAAAATTAAGAATTAAGAATTAAGAGAGCTACGCAGTCTGGTTTGATTGTTATTTGGCATACAGATCTTTTTTATCAAACCGGACTGCGTAGCTCTCTTAATTCTTAATTTTTAATTCTTAATTCCTGACTTTGACACCTTCAAGATTTTCATTTTATAATCATTTGTAAATTAGCGTATTGCAATCTTTGCGACACCGGAATGGGTGGCGCAAGCAAAAAACAATTCTGTTGATTTACAGCAAATTAACATTTGAAACATTCAAAAGGGTGTCGTATTGTCAAAGTCAGGA
>JAITGD010000083.1 GCA_031280885.1 Prevotellaceae bacterium
AATAGAGTTAAAGTTAATTTGATTTTGTATATCGCGTGCGAGTATCTCCTTTGAGATAAGCAATAATGGCTGTTTCGGGCGTGGCGGCAATTTTATTTGTCCAGCCGGCGGCGGCAGGAATAACGATTGTATCACTGAAATCTTCGGCTGTAACAAATGAAGCTCCCGCAAAATTATTTTGGTTGTCAACGTAAATCCATGATTTGAACAAAGTTCCGCCATTTTTTGTATTAAGCATATTCAAATCAGTTTGCGATTGCGCCGCCGTTTGCGCCATAAATAATATGGCTAAAATCATTACTGATTTTTTCATTTTGCTTCGCCCATACCCTTGGTACTTCTTTGTGCCTCTGGTACGCATTGTTATTAAAATCGTCCCGTTCTGATTGGCTTCGCGGGTCTTGCCCGTTTTTTAGAAAGTATCTGCTCCTTCCTGCGTTATGATTTGAGTGTTTTGCAGTTTCACTCTGCGATTTATGGGCAGTTTGCAGTTCTGTATATAGTGGCTGGTTGTGTCGGCGTTGGAGTTTCAAATATGAACAAAAAAATAGCGGACTACAAATCCGCTTCTGAGGTTCTTCGACTACCTAAAACTCAAATAAGTACGTCCGCATTTTTGCGAACATTTAACTTATTCTTGAGTTTTTTGAATTTGTCGAAGATTCAGAAGCAAGAATAGCAAAATGCTAATTTATGTATTCAATAATGTGCTATTTAGCACAGTTTTTCTTTATTCTATCATATACATCTTGTTTGTAATTAACAACATAAAACCACAAAATCTGTTTGTGTTGTTCAATAATTCATTCACTTTCATTTCTATCTTTGTCTGAATCAGGATTTTAACCACAAAAGTCGCATAACAAATCATGTTAATCTTTACATCCTGCAAATCCTGATTCCAATTTGACTCAAAAGTCTTGATTCTTGGAATCCTGGCTCTTGGCTCCAAAAGAAATCTTGGCTCTTGGCTCCAAAAAGCTATTTCTTCTTTTTCTTGCCTTTTATTTTGACGTCTCCACCCACGGAGATCATTGCACAGCGGAAACCAATATCGACGGCGGCTCTGTCCTGAGCGAGAAATCTTCGCGTAGCCGGGCGCAGCCAGTAAGCTCTGTCGAGGAAGGAACCTCCTTTGTAAACTCTCGATTTGTCGCTTATCAAGCTGGTCATGCCGTCGTTACCTTTTGCCGGATCGCCTTGATAGTACACATAAGTTGAGTTGGACAATGAGTCGGGTGCGCGATTTGCGGCGTCTTGATAGAAGATAGACGAATAAATATCGCCGTCGCGGTAGTTTCTATTGTCGCCCATTTGATAGTTATATCTATCGACAACTCCCACAGTATCAATTTTCATACGACCGAGTTCGTTTTTTGGCAAGGCGTTTCCTTCGGGATCTTTAGCGCGTTCGGTGAAAACGTTACCTCTATATGGATTAAATTCTTCCACTTCAGCAAAAGACAGTGGGCGATAAATATCGAGTACCCATTCGTTCACGTTTCCGACCATATCGTACAAGCCGTAATCGTTTGGAGGAAAGCTACGTACAATAGCAGGGCCGGCATATTTGTCGTTCAAACTTCCAGCTACGCCCATCAGGTCGCCTCTTCCGCGCTGGAAGTTAGCCATCATTTGTCCTCTATTCTTTTTTGATGAATTTCTGACATTTGTGCCGCTCCATCCGTAGAGTCTTCTTTCCAGAACGCGCTCATCCTGAGTACTTCCAATAAGTCCTGATGCTGCATATTCAAATTCGGCTTCGGTTGGAAGGCGATATTTCGGGAACAATATTCCGTCCTCGAATTTTACGCGGCGATCTTCTCCGGTAGCAATATCTTTCAGCGGTTTTTTTACATCGCCTTCGTATTGACCGGCCAGATACGCATCGGTATTAAAATTTTCAGCGTTTTCCTGTTCGGTCATATTTGGATTCATGATACCTTTTTCGATGAGCATCAATTCGTTTACCCTGTCGGTACGCCACAAGCAATAATCGTTAGCCTGCAACCAAGTAACTCCCACCACAGGATAATCGTTATAGCCCGGATGTCGAAAATACGATTCGACATAAGGTTCGTTATAAGCTAAGGGCAAACGCCATACAAGCGTATCGGGCAGCGCGTTACGCAACACATTCGGGAATGAAGTGTAAATCTTGTTCAACCAGAAAAGATAGTCGCGATACTGCTGATTGGTAACTTCGGTTTCGTCGATATAGTACGAATCGAGTGTAACTCTGCGTGCTTGATTGTTCCACTCGAAACCGACGTCGTCGCCAACCTGCCCCATGATAAACACACCGCCTTGTATAAACACAAGACCTGGAGCGGTTTTCTGGTCTTTGGCCTTTACTCTTTCGACCCCTCCGTATTTTGCGTCGTTATATTTCCAACCGGTTTTGTCGGAAGTTTCCTTCTTTCCGAAGAAACAGCCTGTTTGTAAGGCCGATATACAACAAATCGATAAAAGAACTTTTAGCTTATTCATATCTAAAAAAATAAATTTTCATACATACTCGGACGCAAAGGTAGTTGAAATAATCGAAACTGAGTTCGTTTTTTTCGTTCTGACGAATAATTTAACGTTTTTTATAATTATTTAATAAACCCACAAGGGCTTAAATTGCATAATATCAAGCTATAAACTTTTTTTACTTTATGACGCCCTAACACAGAAATGCAGCTATTTTATGGCTTCGTATTTTCGTTTGGCCTCATCTTTTATGCCATCGCTTTGATTTTTGTAGCCCGATATTATGCTTTCGTAAGTGGCTTTAGCCTGTGTCAGATCTTTACGTTGTAAATATATGTCGCCCAAAACTATAAACGATTTTGCCAGCCAGTATTCCTGCGAAGGCTTTTTGTCGGCGAAATCGTAAACTTCGTTTTCTGCTTCGGTGTATTTTCCGAGTTCAAAATACGAAGCTATCAGTCGGTATTTTGCCTCAGCGTCAGCAGGTTTATTCAGATCTTTGGCAGCCTGTTTGAGTATCTTTACAGCATTTTCGTGCTGTCCCGACTGTTGCAGGGCAATTCCCTGAATCATAGTTGCTTCAGCTATCAAATCAGCAGAAACACCTTTTGATGCAGTTATTCGCGCAGCCGAGGCTGCTGCTTTTTCGTTGTTGCCCATAGCCACGTAAGAGCGCATACATCCGAGTTCGGCATCGACCTGACCAGCAGGTGTATGAACGAAATTTTTCAACTGTTCAAAGGCTTTTGCCGCTTCGGAATAGTTTTTCAACTGATAGTTTGCCCGTGCAAAGCCCCACCATGCAGTTTCGGTGAAATCGTTTTCCGGCTGCCGTATCACATAGCCGAATCCGGTCAATGCTTCGGCCTGATTGCCTTTTTGTGCAGAACAGTCTGCTAAATAGAAGTTTGCCGCCGTACGGAAGTTTCCGGCGGGAAAATATGTTAAATACTGTTTTACAGCAGGCAAGGCTTTGGAGCAATCGCCGCTTTGATACTGTTTTTCAGCTGCGGCGAATATCAGCGAATCTTTTTCTGCCGGATTCTGTACGCTTTGACCAACTCTGCTGGCGTATGCAAAGTATTCATCCATACGGTTTTGATCGATATAAATATTTTTTATCCCTTCAAGTGCGTCGCTGGCTTCGGGAGAATCGGGAACTTTCTCGATCACTTGTTGATAGTATGAAAGCGCCTTGTCGTTATTACCTCGATTTACTTCTATCAATCCCATCTCCACCAAAGCTTTAGGATAAAATGTTGTGTTTTTGTACGAGGATATTATTTTCTGAAAGGCAGTAGTAGCGTCGCTGTAATTCATCGATTGCAAGTAAGTTAGCCCTGTTTCATAATAAGCTGCCGGAACGAATTTCGAGTTTGGAAAAGCTTTCGGTATTCGTTGCAAAGCCTGAATTTTTGCTTCGTTTGAGGCAGTAAATCCAAGTGTAATAGCGCGTTGAAGAGCAGCGTAATCGGCGCCCGAAAGTCCGAGACTTTCAGCAGCTCCGTAGTTATCCAAAGCCAGACGATAATCGCGCTTCTTGAAATAGCAATCGCCTATTCTATTATAAGAATCAGCAAGATACATGGTTTTTCGAGTAGAACTGCTCTCGAAGCTCACATATTTGCGAAACCAACTCAAGGCATTGTCGTATTTCTGCATTTTAAAATGACAATATCCGACGTTATAATGAGCTATCTTGTATTCTTTTGAATTTCTGAATGATCCTGTGGTATTTACAAAGCTTTCAAATTGCGAAGCTGCTGAGGCGTAATCGTTTTCGCGATAGCTTGCTTCTGCTTTCCAATAGCGTGCAAGCGCGGTGGTTCCGCTGTCGTAGTCAGAGCCGCGCATTGCAAGCTCGAACATATTCGATGCTTCGCGGTATTTGCCGGATTTCATTAAATCCTGGCCTGCTACAAGCGCTGTTTTTCTGATAGCTTCGCGTTCTGCGGGCGTTGGATTGGCGATAGCTTGCAGCAGGCGCAAAGCCTCCTCGTAAGAACCTTTCTTTGCCAGCGACGAAGCTAAATACAGCGACAATTCGCTCTTATTTTTTCCTGTTGGATAGTTTGTAAGATAATCGTTTACAGGTTTTTCGTCATTATTCAATTCCAAAGCAAGTTTTGCATAGTTGAACGAAGCATCTTCGCTGAGCTTGCTGTCATAATTGCCTTGCGAAGATTTCATAAAAGCAGCGAGGGCTGCGGATTTATCTTTCGATTTTATGTAACAATCACCAGCATAATAATTTGCGGCTTGAGCGAGAGAATCGTTGAATGAACCGGCTGCGGCGACAAAACTTTTGGCAGCCGTAGCATAATTTTTTCCTTCGTAGTGTATATATCCTTTCAGAAAATTGTCTTCGCGTGCTAACGGACGTGTAATTTCCTCATATTGTCCGAAGTACGATAATGATTTTTCTATGTCTCCTTTATAAAGATACGCCTCGGAAAGCAAGCGGGTGATTTCTCCTTTGCGGCTGTCGGACGCATATCGCAAAAGCCCTTCGCCCTCCTTCGTTACTCTGTCGTAATCCTTTTGAATAAAGGCTATTTGCATGGTGTAATACGGCACTATCGAGGAATAGTTCGGATTATTGCGTAAACGGTCAAAACCCTGTAAAGCAGTGGAATGATTGCCGTTTTCGTATTCCACATGCGAATAATAGTACAAAGCAGCGTCGGCGTATGGATTGCGCTGTTCTTTTATCTGCCTAAAACGCTGTACTGCACCGCTTACATCGCCCGAACGGTACAAACTATATCCCGATTTAAAATAATATTCGCCGCGTTCAGCTTCGGATAATTCATCTGCCGAAGTTTTGAGAAACCATTCGGAAGCGTCTTTGTAATTTCCGTCTTCGTAAAGATGTTTCCCATAGCCAAATGCGGCTTCGGGATAGTGCGGATTACGCGGATTTTCCTTCAACACGCCGATAAGCAGAGTTTCGGCGTCGCTTTGATTCATCCGAAGAGCGCACATTGCTGAATAAAAGTCGATTTCTGATTTCAACAGAGCCTCGTTTCTATCGGCGGCGGCGTATGCCATCGCAAGTTTTTCCTGTGCTGCCCTGTACATCTCCTTGGAATACAAGTCCACAGCCTGTTTGAAATACTCATTTTCTTCCGGATATGAATACAGAGCTTGCTGCGCTGCCGTATCAATCCATGGCGTCATCTGCGCCAACACTGTCAATATCAGTCCAAATAATTTACTTTTCATCGCTTATTGTATCTAATGTTTTTGCTACGGATGTTTTTTCAATTAACATTCCGTCCTTGTATTTTTCCTCACACAATTTGCCTCCGTTTGGACTGCCGTACACCCACAGTCCCTGCTTTTTACCGTTTACATATTTTCCTTTTTCTCTGACAGAACCGTCGGAAAACAATTCGCAATAATCTCCATCGCGTCGTCCGTTTTTATCGTAGTAGGCCGTAATGGAAACTTCTCCCTTGCTGTTTGATACGATTTCAAACGCTTTTCCGACCTTTTTTCCGGCGACATATTTTATATCTCTACGCAGTTTGCCGTTTTCGTCGTATTTTCTATCTACGCCTTCGTCAAGGCCTTCTTTGTATGACTTTTCTGATTCAGGTTTTCCGTCGGGATAGAATGTTTTCCATTTTCCACAAGCCTTATCTTCCTTAAACTCGCGAACTTCCCGAAGATTTCCGTCGGGACGATAAAACTTCCACACACCATCCTTTTTGCCTTTGATATAAACATTTTCTTCGACGATACGTTCACCATCAGTAGAATACGTCCGAAAAACTCCATCAGGAAAACCGTCTTTGTATTCGCCTTCAGCGAGCAAAACCTTTCCGACGGCTTTTTTCCACTGTCCCGACACGAAGCCTTTTTCGTCGAATACCGTTTCGATATATCCGGAATCGGCCACGTTAATCAGCCTAACAAGACCTTCGGGCAGCTTTTTGTTTCCCTTGTAACGATAGCACAAGCGTCCGTCGCCGGCATCGACTGTCTCTACCTCCAAAATATTTATCTCGCTCTGTGATAAGGCTTCAAAAGAAGCAATCAGCAAGTAAAAAATAAAAATTATCGCTTTCAATGATTCGACTTTATTATGCGATACCACGTTAATATTCTCGGCAAAGTTAATCTAATTTGCAATTAATGGGAAAATCAGAATTTTATAATTTGTTCCATTCCTATCGCTTTTATTTATCTACCTTTCATTGAAACTCTGTCATCTACCGAAGCAGTCAGCAATGAGTAGATGCTATCCAACAAATTTTCATCTATGCCGAAACTTCGCAATACTGTTTTATCGAAATTGATTCTGTCGGACTTTTGCACTTCGGCAAATATTGATTCAATTTTACGGTGTTTTAACG
>JAITGD010000103.1 GCA_031280885.1 Prevotellaceae bacterium
ATTAATCGCATCTCTACTAAGGGAACCTTGGGAAATAAAGATTTTTATTCTGATTGAAACTGGGAAGAATTTTTTAACCCTTGACCCCGCATTTTTTACACCCCTCCCGTAGGGCATCAATATCAATAGAAAATCACGCCACAACGTACATACCGAACCCCGTCAGGGGTTCCACAGCAAATATTTCGCTTAGCACCTCAAACCTTTTTTTGAACCAAAAAGTCCAACCGTCCAAAAGTCCAAAAGTCCAAAAGTCCAAAAATTCGTACCTTTGTCCCGATTAATTCGTGTACATGTTGTACCGATAGGGATTCATTTACAGAGGTTCGCAAATGATATCAATAGATACAAAGAGGGCGGTAAAGCAGATATTTACAGATTTTCTCGAAAAAAAGGGCTTGAGAAGAACTCAGGAACGTTATTCGATACTTGACGAAATTTACTCAATTTCCGGTGGTTTCGACGTCGATTTTCTGCATTTGTTATTAAAAGAAAAGAAGTTTCACATCAGCAAGGCAACTATTTATAATACTATCGGATTGTTGCTCGACTGCAATTTGCTGGTCAGGCATCAATACGGTAAAAATATAGGACGGTTCGAGAGAGTTTTCGACAACATGCACCGTCATCATCTAATCTGTTCGGTATGTGGACAGGTTACGGAATTTTCCGATCCGCGCGTCAAAGAAATCCAAAATTCAATAGAACATTTAACCGATTTCAGAGTAAGTTATCACTCGCTGTATTTCTACGGAGTGTGCAGCGATTGTAACAGAGATAATCAAGGTTCGGAAAATTAAATATCATGAAAAAAAGTTTGAATCAATTCGCAATTCTTCTACTTCTTGTGTTTGCGTTTGGAATTTTTGCCGAAAAAGTCCGTTTCAGAATCGATCTTACTTCCGATAAACGTTATACGCTATCCGAAGCCGGACGGCAAACGATGAAAGATTTGGATGATGTTGTGTTTGTGCTTTTGTATCTTGATGGAGAGATGCCCGTACAGATGAAGAAGTTTCGGACTTCTGTCGGCGAAAAACTCGACGAATTGGGACGGTACGCGGGAACAAATTTGCAGTACGAATTTCGTAATCCATCGGAAGGAGGAGACGAAAATCGCAAAGCCGTATATGACGAACTTATATCGATGGGTGTAAGGCCATTGACTGTTCACGAAAATTCGGCAGAGGGAGGCACAAGTCAGCGCATGCTTTTCCCCGGAGCAAAAATAAGTTATAAGGGAAAACAGATGGTTGTGAATTTAATACAACAGAATCCCTTATTTTCGGCAGAGGAAAATCTGAATTTCGCCTTGCAAAATCTGGAATATGAAATAGTGAATACCATCCAAAAATTGAGTGGAAACAAGGAAAAACGAATAGCTTTTATCGAAGGACACGGCGAACTTGACGACTCGGAAGCAGGCGATATAATCAAAGAATTATCAGAATATTATACCGTTGAACGTTTAAGTATCGACGGCGAAGCAAACGTGCTGGACGATTACGACGCCGTGATAATTGCAAAACCGCTGACGCGCTGGCCTGAAGCCGACAAATTTGTTCTGGACCAATATATTATGCAAGGAGGAAAAACAGCTTGGTTTATCGACGCTGTCCAAGTGTATGAGGACAGTTTGACGCGGGGCGAAACAACCGTTGGAATGTTGTGCGAACATAATCTCAACGACCAGCTTTTCGACTATGGAGTTCGCGTAAATCCCAATGTAATACGCGATTTACAGTGCGCTCGCCGTTTGATAAACATCGCGCCGGCGGGAATGTCTGCCGATTTGAGGCTGGTTCCATGGACATATTTCCCTTTGCTTTGGCCTCCGCCGGATAATGCTATAACAAAGGGACTTAATCTGGTTTATGCGCAATATCCGGGAGTGATCGATACGGTTGGTCGAAATACGGAAATTAAAAAGAAATTTCTGCTTTATTCGTCCGATAAATCACAGACAATCAATGCGCCGATGCTAATTAATCTTTCACAGATAAAAGACAAAATTTCGCCCGAAAGATTTAACCTTTCATATTTACCTGTGGCTGTTTTACTTGAAGGGATTTTCGATTCTCCATTTCACAATCGCATGGTAGGCGAATTACTTGGAGCTGTTGAATTTAAATCGAAAAGCAAACCAACAAAAATGGTAATAGTATCCGACGGCGATGTTATTCGCAACGAGGTCAGTCGCCGTTCAACAAGAACAAGCGTTTATCCTCTTGGATATGATCGTAATACAAATATGACTTATGGAAATAAAGATTTTGTTAAAAACATCATAAATTATCTGCTCGACGAATCGGGATTGATGGAAATACGTAGTCGCAATTTTCAGATGCGATTGATAGACAAGGTAAAAGTCGCTCAGCATAAAACACAAATCATTCTTGTAAATACTGTTTTGCCTCCGACCTTAATAATCGTGCTGGGATTGATTTTTATATGGTTCCGACGTAGAAAATTTATTAGACTTTTTTAGACTTTTGGACTGTTAGACTATTGGACTATTGGACTTTTAGACTGTTGGACTTTTAGACTATTGGACTTTTAAATAAAAGGATTTAGATTTAGATTTAAAAATTAAAAATTAAAAATGTTTGTTCGGAAGCGCAATTTTTTCTTATTCACAACATTAATAATTTCGACGCTGGTTTTTTTTGCTGTCGATTTGGCAGTGGGCGCTACTGCTGTGTCGCTGAGTGATATTTTTAGAACTTTGACCGGCGACGACGTCGGAATTGCAGGAAAAATTCTGCTTAATTTTCGTTTACCCAAAGCTGCGGTTGCTGTTTTGGCTGGTATGTCATTGTCGGTTAGCGGTCTTCAGATGCAGACTATCTTCCGCAATCCTTTGGCCGACCCTTATGTACTTGGCGTCAGCGCCGGTTCCGGCTTAGGCGTAGCTTTGTTCATAATGGGAACTTCGTTTCTGACTTCGAGCAGTTTACTTGATTTTGGCGTGTATCCGGCGGCATGGCTCGGCTCGGCTTTGGTGCTGATTATGATTCTGGCGGTATCGACACGTATCCGCGACGCAATGACGGTGCTGATTCTGGGAGTGATGTTTGGCGGCGCAGCTTCTGCCGCAATAAGTATTTTGCAGTATTTCAGCTCCGAATCGAATCTTAAAATCTATATGATCTGGACAATGGGCAGTCTTGGAGCTGTTGCTTCCGATAAATTACCGATCATGATTTTGGCCTCGCTTGCCGGACTGATTTTGTCGATATTTTCCATCAAACCATTGAATGTCTTGTTGCTTGGCGAAACTTACGCACGCAGCGCCGGAGTTAATGTGAGGCTGGCGCGTAATGTCGTATTTTTGGGAACAGGAATACTAACAGGAACAATCACAGCCTTTTGCGGGCCGATAGCTTTTGTCGGAATAGCTGTGCCTCACATCGCTCGAATGATTTTCCGACGCGCCGATCACAAAGTCTTAATGCCTGGTGTTATGCTTATTGGAGCGCTTATGATGCTCTTGTGCGACATAATCTCACAAACCGTAAAACCAGGAACAACTTTACCAATTAATTCGATTACTTCTCTGCTGGGTATTCCTGTAATTATCTTTGTGATAATGAAATATAGATCGTAATGTCGGGAGGGTTTATGAAACATTTTTTTCAATTGACTTCTCTCACCTTATCGGCGTCCACATACCAGACATATCCTTTAACCTGTGGATAACCCATGGTTATCAGCAAATTCACATATTCCCGCACCTGTTGTTTATGATTTTCTTTTTCTGTTTGACCGAACTTGTAATCTATTATCAATGTTTCGTTTGGCCTTACGATGACTCTGTCGGGACGGCGGCTTGCTCCGTTTTGTTCATTTGCGGGCAAGAGCAAAAATCTTTCAGTTTCCAAACCTTGTTCCGAAGCGAACCAGCTGGAAGCATGAGAGTTTTTCATAGCTTTGTCGATACGGGCAGTAAGTTCGGCCACCTCCGATTTGTCGATTATTCCCTCTTTTACAAGCGTATCGATGGCGCGAGGCAAATCGTCAGCCGTTTTCAACATGGCGAAAACGCGGTGCATCAAATTTCCGTAGTTTCGCAAATTTAGAGACGAAGAGGAATCTGAAAAATAATCGTCCGATTCGTACCTGATTTTCAATTGCTTCTTGAAATTCGACGCCGGATATTTTTTTACGCTTATTTCGTTCCGTTCTACGGATTCTGTTTTAATAATAATTTTATGTTTTTCTCCTGAAATATATTGATAATCAGCATTCCATCTTCCCTCCTGTTTAAAAAATTCAAACAGAGTGGCTGCGGCATTTTTAATTTTATCAGAGTCTTTGTCCTCAAGTGCGCCCTTCGGCAAAGGAAGCATTACATGCAATTCTTCTCGCGCTCGAGTAAAAGCGACATACATCAAATTCAGATTATCAACAAAAGACTGTGCTGTTTCCTGAAAATATTCTTCATAAAAATGACTGTCTTTTAATTCTTTAACATATTTTACCGGCACTTGCGAAAGTTCGTTAAATGGAGCTTTTTTCGGATTTACCCATATCGTTCCTCGCGGTTTCATATCCCAGTCGCAATAAGGTATTATGACCACAGGAAACTCTAAACCTTTTGATTTATGGATAGTTATGATACGTATTGCATCCGGAGCCTTATCGCTGGAAAGTTTAAGATTTTGTCCGCCATTATCTTTGTCCCAATATTCCAGAAAAGCCGAAATATCAGATAATTCATCACACGAAAATCTCACAAGTTCGTCGTGAAATTCCTGGAGGAAAGAAACCTCATCTGCATCGGCGCCCAAGTCGAATTTTGCAAGCAATTCCTCAAATATTTCCGGTAGCGACAAGGAAGCCAGACCATTCAGCAATTTTTTTATTTCGTTGGATAGAATTTTTAATTCAGGAGAAAATTCTTTGAATGATTTTTTCATCAATATTCTATTGATAAAAATTGCATTTACTTGGTCGTCAGGATTTACCGTAGCTCTGAGCAAAGCGATTATAAATCGGACAATTTCGGAACGTTTCACACAAAGGGAATCGTTCGATACAATGTTGAAATTGTGATTTGTATCTCCCGAAGTGCGTTTATATTCCATCAGGCAATCGCCCACTTTTTGTCCGTCGGCCGATTTGCGCACCAAAACGGCAATATCTCCGGCTCGGTATCCTCTGTCCTGTATTTCAGCGACAAGCAGAGGTAATTCTTCCGAAATTTTTTCCTCATTTTTTTTCTCATCTTCATCGAAAACGCACGAAACACAAATATATCCTTTTTCAGCTTTATCATCGCGCATTTTTTGTCCCGAATTATTGTAGGCTTTACTCAGCATATCGGTAGAATATTTACCGTCTGCGTTGTGGTTAAATTCCTTTTCGATCCATTCGGGAAGCTTGTCAAACAGGTAGTTATTAAATTCAATAACAAGTCCGTCGCTACGATAATTTTTTTCTAATTTTTTTTCAGTAATACCGAAATTCTGAAAATTATTTTCGATATTTGCTAAAATTTTCCAATCGCCATTACGCCAGCGGTATATCGATTGTTTGACGTCGCCTACCACCATCGAAAATTTATTCCCAGCCAAACTATTGTCTATAAGTGGTTTGAGGTTATGCCATTGTCCTTCGGAGGTGTCTTGAAATTCGTCTATCATAAACGAATCGTACCGATTACCAATTCGTTCATAAACAAACGGCGTTTCGTTTCCTCCGATAAGTTTTTCCAATAAATGTACAGTTTCGCTGATTGGCATTGAATTTTCTTCGTTTGCCACATTTCGCACATTTGTTTCTATTTCCGACAAGAACCTCAGCATTTTAACCTCTTTCAATATGCAATTTGCAGTGATATAATCCTGATAATAATCATCATACACGCTAAGAGCTTTTTGTAGCAGATTATCAAGCGTTTCGCTGATGCCTTCGATAGCTTGAATTATCAAATCGGCGTCTTTTCCTTTTGGATATTTTTTTTTGTGCCACTGTTCCACCGACAAAGCTCTTTTTCCTGGAACGTATTCACCCTTACATATTTTACTAAAATAACTTACAGCGCCACGTTCTCCGTTTGCAAAATCGGATTTTTCGATATTTTTCGATTCTATTGTTTCAAGTGCTTGTGTGCCTACGCTTTTCATTTCAACATCGAAATTATTTATTATTGTTTCGAGTTTTTTTCGATAGTCAGTCATAAATTCGGCGTCGCCTGTTTTTTTGTGAAATTCGAGGTCGAAACTCCGAAAATTTTCATCGAACACCATTTTGCCCTTTTCTTTCAACACGCCTCTCAAATCCCAAGCGTCGCCGTGTTCTAACTGTTCGTCGATAAGTCCGAAAAGCCATTGATACAGAAAGGTTTTCTCGGGCAAACTCAGTACAAGTCTGTCCACAGCTTCGTTCAGCAAGCGCTCGCTGTCCAATTCGAGTTTAAAACCCGGACGCAAACCGGCTTCACGCACAAAGGCATGAAGAACTTTTTGAAAAAATTTATCGATAGTAGAAACCGAAAATCGCGAAAAGTCATGCAGTAAGGCTGTTCGGGCGTTTTCGGCTCTTTTTTTCAGACCTGGCAAGTCGATACCCGTTTCCGAAAGCAAATCGGCAATCATCGATGCGGCCGATTCGTCGCCAACAGCTATTCCATTCAGCATGTTTATTATACGGCTTTTCATTTCCTCGGTGGCCTTGTTTGTGAAAGTAATGGCAAGCAGGCTGCGGAAAGCGTTTTCGTTGTTGCCCGCAAGCGCCTGTTTGAGATATTCTTTAGTGAGGGCATACGTTTTTCCCGCGCCTGCCGAAGCGCGATAAACAGTCAAACCCTTGTCTTTCTTTACTTTCGATGAGCTGTTTCCCTGATTGAGAATATTCGATTGACGAAAATTATCGTACATTTTTTGCAAAATTTTATTTGCAAAAATAGTTTAATTTTTGATCTTATTCGGATAGATGCGAATTTGCCTCAAAATTTCTTTGCCTCACAGCCTCGTAAGTTATTATGGCTGTGGATACTGATACGTTCAACGAATCGACTTTTCCCAGCATTGGTATTTTGATTCGCGCGTCGGCGTTTTGCAGCCAAAAATCGCTCAATCCCGACGATTCTGTACCCATTATTATGGCGCTGGGCGAGGTGAAATCTATTTTATGATATAGGATTGAGGCGGTGAGTTCGGCAGCGAAAGTTTTGATTTTATGCTCTTTAAGCCACAATAGAGCCTCCTGCGAACTACAAGCTGCTATGGGCGTCGAAAAAACGCAGCCCAAACTCGAACGTATTACGTTGGGATTGAAGATGTCGCAACGAGGATCGCAAATTAATACAGCATCAACTGCGGCAGCGTCGGCGGTTCGCAAAATAGCTCCAAGATTTCCGGGTTTTTCTACTGATTCTAAGATTATTACAAAGGGATTTTTGCCGATTTTAATTCTCTGTAAAGTCTCATTTTTTATGCGCATCAAAGCCAGCAAGCCGTCGCTACCTTCTCTATAAGCTATTTTTTCAAAAACTTTTCTACTGACCTCAATCACATCACTTTCCATGATTGATTTGCGGAGTGGCGAATAAATCTCGTCGCTGATTAATTCGAGGCAAACAAACAGCGTATCGCAGACATATCCTCCTGATATAGCCATGTTTATCTCTCTGGCTCCTTCCACAGCAAAAAGCCCCTGACGGCGCCGTTCGGCGGATTTATCGCGCAAAACGACGACATTTTTTATTTTAGCATTTTGTAATGAGCTTATCACCGAAAATTTTTTCTCATTCGTTTCAGTTCTCCGCTCACGCTGGCGTCGGCTTTTTTATCGTCGATTTGCAAAACAAATCCTCCGATAAGTTCCGGATTTACTTGCGATTCAAGCTCAATAGTAACCGATTCTTCGTAGTTTTTACTTATCAGTTTTTTGATTTTTTTTAATATTTCATCATCGACCTCACAAGCAGAGATATAACGCGAATATATGATATTTTTTGCTTTACGATAAACCGTTTGGTAGGCTGCGGCCATGTAGCGAAGATTCTCATTTTCTTCTTTTTGCAGAACAAGTCTAAAAAATCGTTTCGATGAATTTGAAATTTCGCCTCCTGCGGCCGTTTCGAGCAATTGCTCTTTTTGTTCGCCGGTAAGTATGGGCTTATCGATGGCGCGTTGCAATTCCGGCACTTGAATCAATTGATGTGCAAGCATTTTCATTTCGCGATAGACCTCGTTTTCTTCTCCCCTTTCGAGGGCGAAGGAGTACAGAGCTTTTGCGTACCGTGTAGATAAAATCCCGATGGTCATTTTATTGATAGAAAGACGTTTAGCGGCAATCGACAGCAAGCCTCGACTGCCGCATGGAATCCGTCGTATGATGATTACTTTTTTCCTTGATTAGCAACAGCGTCCATTTTACGCTTTATTTCTTCAGGATCGCCGAGGAAATAATCTTTTACCGGCTTCATATTGTCGTCAAATTCAAATACATAAGGCACGGCCGTAGGCAAATTAAGGCTTACGATTTCTTCGTCGGAAATATTTTTCAAAAACTTTATTATGGCTCTCAAACTATTGCCATGTGCGGCAATAATTATCTGATTATAATTATTTTGCTTTATTTCGGGAACTATCACATTTTCCCAGTACGGCACAGCGCGATTTACGGTATCGAGTAAAGATTCGGTCAAGGGAATTTCCTTGTCAGTAAGCGAATTGTAGCGGACGTCGGTGCGCGGATTTCGCGAGTCGCCGGCTTCTAAGGGCGCCGGAGCAATGTCGTAGCTTCTACGCCAGATTTTTACTTGATCTTCGCCGTATTTAGCGGCTGTTTCGGTTTTGTTCAATCCTTGCAACATTCCGTAGTGTTTTTCGTTCAGTCTCCATGATTTTGCTACGGGAATCCAGTCAAGATCCATTATATCAAGTACTTGATTTAGTGTTTTGACTGCGCGTTTCAGATATGAGGTATAAGCCTTGTCGAAGATAAAACCATTGTTTTTAAGGGTTTTTCCTCCTTCGATAGCTTCTTTTACGCCTGTTTCCGATAAGTCCACATCGGTCCAGCCGGTAAATCTGTTTTCTTTGTTCCATACGCTTTCGCCGTGTCTAAGTAGTACTACTCTTTTCATCTTGCAGTGTTTTAATTAATTATAAATTACAAATACATATAAAATCCGGATAAATCGAAAATATCCGTTTGGGCGCAAAATTACATAAATTTTGATTGCAAGGCGAGTGAAACTATCAACATCAATAAAAAATACATTACTTTTGCAGTCTTGTAATCAGGATGCGTTAAAAACGAAACAAGTTGAAATGATAGCATATCGGAACATAATATTAATAATTGCAGCGGTTGCCTTGGCGCTGATAGCGAAACTGTTTTTTATCCAAGTACTTGACGATTCGTATGGAATTACGGCGGCTAACAATGCCTTTCGATACGAGGTTCAATATCCTGCACGCGGAATTATTTACGACCGCAGGGGAGAAGCTCTGGTAGAGAATATTACGGCCTACGATATAATGGTCGCGCCGCGCGAAATACGCAATATCGACACTGCTGAATTGTGCGACATTTTCCGAATTTCGCACAGCGAGATACGAAATATCCTGAAGGAAGTGCGTCGCAATAGAAATTACTCGTCGGCGCCTTTTTTGAAGCAGGTAAAACCCGAAAATTTTGCTGTTTTTCAGGAACGTGCATATCGTTATCCGGGTTTTTATCCGGTAGTCAGAACTCTGAGAGCCTATCCGCGAAACATCGGAGGAAACGTGCTTGGATATATTCAAGAAGTTGATACTGCAACCATCCGCCGAAATCCGTACTATAAGCCTGGAGATTACGCAGGTAAAAGCGGAATGGAGGAGTTTTATGAAGATGTTTTGAGAGGACGAAAAGGTGTGAATATTTACCTGCGCGATTCGCGTAACAGAGTGGTAGAATCCTATGGCGAAGGCAGATACGACACAGCAGCGGTGCCCGGAATCGACGTCGTAAGTTCTATTGACGCCGATTTGCAGGAATATGCTCAACTTTTGATGCAAAATAAACTTGGTAGCGCAGTAGCCATCGAACCTGCTACGGGCGAGGTATTAGCCTTAGTTTCATCGCCTACCTTCGATCCGGCAGAATTGTCGGGCGAAAATCGCAACCGAAATTATGTAATGCTTCAACGGAATCCCTCGAAACCGCTATTTAACAGAGCTATAATGTCGTGGCAAAATCCTCCGGGTTCGGTATTCAAAGTGGTAAACGGACTTATTGGCCTGAAAGAGGGAGTACTTACGCCCGAAACCTGCTATTCCTGCGCAGGAGGATATCCGTATGGACGCGGAGTGGGATGCCATGGGCATTTTTCGCCCACTAATCTCAAGCAGGCGATAATGGTATCGTGCAATGCTTATTTCTGTTACGTTTTTCGCAACCTCATCGATAGCAAAAAATATATAAATCTCGATTCGGCGCTCATGGCCTGGCGCAGCAATGTGCAAGGCTTTGGATTCGCACGTAAACTTGGTGTGGATTTGCCCGGCGAACAGATGGGAACTTTGCCGTTGCCACGTAATTACGACAGAATCCACGGAAAAAGTCAATGGAAATCGCTAAGTATAATATCTTTATCCATCGGTCAGGGCGAAGTTGGAGCTACCACTCTTCAACTCGCCAATATGTGCGCAACAATCGCTAATCGTGGATTTTACTATACTCCGCATATAGTTAAAAGTATAGGCAAAAGCGGGAAAATCGACGAAAAGTATTACGAAAAACAATATTGTGGCGTCGATCCAAATCTGTTTGCGCCCGTAGTCGAGGGAATGAGCATGGCTGTAAACAGCGGCGGCACCGCCTGGCGAGTCCGACTTCCTGATATTGAAATGTGCGGTAAAACCGGAACTGCGCAAAATCCGCATGGCGAAAATCACTCAGTATTTGTTTGTTTCGCTCCCAAAGACGAGCCGAAAATAGCTGTGGCAGTGTATGTCGAAAATGCCGGCTATGGAGCCTCATACGCCGCGCCGATAGCCGCTCTGATGGTGGAAAAATATCTTAAAGGAACAATCTCCCGTACCGATTTAGAGCAGAATATGCTGGCTATCGATCTTGTTAACAAGCCTATACGTCGAGTAGCGCCAAAGCCGGCACGTAGCGAAGTCGAAACTGATACGGAACATGCAAACGGCGGCCAGCACGACGCTATTTGAAAAAGTAATTACCTTTACGAAAAATTTAATGGTAAAGATATGGCAAGATACATACATTTCGACTGGGCTATGAAGCATATATTGCGCGAAAAAGCCAACTTCGACGTTCTGGAAGGAT
>JAITGD010000118.1 GCA_031280885.1 Prevotellaceae bacterium
TTACTAATCTGAGTCTTACATCCGACGCCGAGATAGAGACCCTCGCTCTGTATCATCGAAAAACAGGCGAAGCTCTTCAAAACGTAAGTATCAAATTATATGCGACTAAGGATTGGAGCAAACCCGTCGGTTCGCTCATCAAAACGCTATATTCCAACAAGAACGGAAAAGCAAACATATCTTCGGATAAGGATAACTATCTCTCCTGCGCTCTGCTCGAAAGCAAGGGCGAAACGGTGTATATCCCGCAGGTACAGTATTTTACTCAAAATAAACATCAGCCAGGCTCGGAAGTTTACATGTTTACCGACAGAGCCATTTATCGTCCGGGGCAAACGGTGTTTTTCAAGGGACTTGTGCTTGACAAAACGGTGGAAAAAACCGAAATCAATACCGAAAAACAGACCGTAACGGTTTGTTTACGAGACGTTAATTCAAAAGAAATCGCTAAAGCCGATTTTAAAGTGAACGAATACGGCACTTTCAACGGCAATTTTGCCATTCCGCAAGGCCTGCTCAATGGGGTGATGAGACTGGAAACAGTTGGTAAACACGCTTATAATAATCACACAATCCGCGTGGAAGAATACAAACGTCCGACTTTCGAAGTCAAAATAAAAGCTCCGAAACAGGAAATAGCTATGAACTCGTCCATTAGCCTGAAAGCCACAGCGAAAGCCTTAGCGGGATATGCCATCGACGGAGCAGCCGTAAAATACGAAGTAACGCGCACGGCGGTGATGCCTTTTTGGAGATATTACTTTATGCCATATCCATATTCTGCTGCTACACAGCGACAAATAGCTTCGGGAACTGCCACCACGAACGAAAACGGCGAATTTACCATAGATTTCGTAACGAAAGCCGACGATGTTAAAATCGACGAACTGATTTATAACTTTACGGTTACGGCCACCGTTACCGACCTCAACGGCGAAACCCGCAGTGCAAACTACGTGTTGAAAGCAAGCAAAAAACCACTTTTGATAGAGGCTGAAATTCCTGATTACATAGATGTTGCAAGCAAAACAAACTTCGGATTGAAGACAACTAATCTCAACGGCGACAGTGTTTCGTGCCGAATCGAAATCAAGGCGGAGCGGCTGAAAACGCCCTCGCGAATAACACGGAAACGGCTGTGGCAAACGCCCGACACGATGTTGATGAGCAGAAGCGAGTTTGAGCGTCTTTTTCCCTACGACCTTTATATGGACGAGGAGGCTTTGCCCAATAAATTGCCTGTGATCGAAGAAGTTGGCTCTTTTTCTTTGAACACGTCCGAAGATAAGGAAATCGATCTTTCCTTTTTGAAAAAATATCCTTCGGGATCTTATAAAATCACAATTAAAGCCGTAAGCGATAAAGGAATAACAAGCGAAACTCCATTCTATTTGCAATCGGTCAATGGAGTTCCGAATGTGATAACTCGAATGGAAAATTGGCTGCGAAAACCGCTCGAAACCAACGTAAAATCGGGTGAAACCGTCGAATTTTTCCTCGCAGGCGGCGATAAAAATGCTCGCGTGGAATACATTCTGTTCAATAAATTTGCCAAAATTATCGAACGGCGAACGCTAACTCCCGGCCATACTCCTCAAAAACTGTCGATTCCAATAAAAAAAGAATATGGCAACAAAATAACAGCCTGCTTTTTTATGGTGCACGAAAACAGAATGTACAACGATAGAACAAATATCTGGATTTCTGATACTGACAATCAGCTTGATATAACTTTCGCTTCGTTCAGAGATAAGTTGCAGCCGGGCGAAAACGAAAAATGGACGTTGACTATCAAAGATAAAAAAGGCGATCCGCAACTCGCAGAGCTTGTTGCAAGTATGTACGACGCATCACTCGACGCATTTGCAAAACATTCATGGAAAGAGGTGTTAAATATTTTTGATAGATTTTACTGGTCTTTCGACCTGAGTTCGAGTAATTTGAATATCCTAAGTGGAGGTTTCAATCTGAAACGTCCCAGTACTCCATATTTCGCACATCCCTTAAAGCGGGATTATATTAATTTTAGCAAAACTAATGAACATTATTATTTCGGTAGCGACGAGCGATTGGACGAAGTAACTATTGTCGGCTTTGGAGCTCAAAGAAAATCATCCGTAGTTGGTTCTGTCGGCTCAACTTCGGCTGTTTCGTCCCGCTCCCTTTCCGTTCCCTTGTCGGAGACATCTAAGGCATTGGCAGGCAATGCTTACGGACTTATGGATGAGGCATCAAATTACGAGAACGAAGAAAACATGCCGCCGGTCGAAACTGACGAGCCTGTCCTTGCACGTACAAATTTCAATGAAACAGCATTTTTCTATCCCGAACTGCGTACCAATAAAGATGGCGAAGTTGTGATTGAATTTACTGTTCCTGAATCTCTTACTCGATGGAAAATGCTCGGAATGGCTCATACTCGCGATCTGAAAATCGGCCTCGTCGAAAGGGAATTGATTACACAAAAGGAAGTTGCAATATCGGCAAATGCGCCGAGATTTTTCCGTCAGGGCGACACGCTGATATTCACCGCGAAAGTCAATAACATCACAAAAGAAAAAATCAAAGGTTTTGCGGAATTTGAGTTTTTCGACGCACTCGACATGCAGCCTGTGGATATAGCCGACGAAAAGGGTTCGACGCCTTTTGAAGTAGATGCTTATCAAAGTGTTGTGCTTCAAAAGCGATTGATTATTCCCGAAGGTTTGCAGGCTGTAACATACAGAGTGAGCGCTCGCGCAGGCAATCACACCGACGGCGAGGAAAAAACCGTACCTGTACTCACCGACAGGATCTTAGTAACGGAAAGTATGCCTTTTTCGATACGCGGAAATCAGGAAAAATCTTTTGTTTTCGACCGTCTGAAAAATCAGTCGAACACGGCGAGAAATCACGCTCTGACCTTGGAATATACCTCTAATCCAGCCTGGTATGCGGTGCAGGCTTTGCCCTATATTATGGAATATCCGTACGAGTGCGCCGAACAAACTTTTGCCCGATACTATGCCAATGCTCTGGCGTCGAATTTGATGGACGCTTCGCCGAAAATCAAAAAAATATTTGAATTGTGGAAAACCTTGCCTGAGGGAAAAGCTCTGGCGTCGAATCTCGAAAAAAATCAGGAACTTAAACAGGCCTTGCTCGAAGAAACTCCATGGGCGCTTGACGCATCAAACGAAACCGAGCGCAAGAAACGCATTGGTTTACTGTTCGATCTAAACCGAATGAGTTCGGAATCGAGCCGCGCTCTGGGAAAATTGCAGAAAATGCAAAGCTCGACCGGCGGATTTTCCTGGTTCGACGGTATGCCCGACGATAGATATATCACACAGCATATAATAGTGGGATTGAGGCATTTGGAACATTTGACTTCTCAAAATGACAAAGTCTGCAACGAAATAATATCCAAAGCCATGAATTATCTCGACAAAAAAATCGACGAAGATTATGCTCTGGATATCAAGCATAAAAACGCCGACGAAAAGACAATCGGCATATCGCCACTGCAAATGCAATATTTGTATTTGTGTAGTTTCGACAAGCGAACTCTTAAAGATTCAAAGGCTTACGATTTTTATATGAATCTTGCCGCAAAGCAGTGGAACAAACTCGGCATTTACAAACAGGGTCTGGCGGCCTTGATCATGCACCGCGCAGGCAAAGGCGAAACGGCGCAGGCCATAGTTAAATCGCTGAAAGAGCGCGCCCGCAAAAGCGAAGAAATGGGAATGTACTGGGAAAGCAATCGGCAAGGATATTTTTGGTATCAGGCTCCGACCGAAACTCAGGCTTTGATGATCGAAGTGTTCGGCGAAGTGGCTAACGACGCGCAAGCGGTAGAAGAATTGCGTATCTGGCTGTTAAAGAATAAACAAACTTGCGATTGGCGAACTACGAAGGCTACTTCGGATGCGATTTACGCTCTGCTGAATACTCCGGGGCAACCTTCGGAAAGGGCTGTTAATCTGCTCGATGGAAAAGACGTCAAAATTAAAATAGCCGGTAAAGCCTTGACAGACATGCTTCCTGACGAGCTTAAACCCGAACCCGGAACGGGATATGTCAAGGCGTCGTGGCGAGGCGAGGAGGTGAAAAAGGAAATGGCCGAGATAGAGGTGTCAAATCCGAACTCCGGAATAGCCTGGGGCGCAATGTATTTGCAGTATTTCGAACGTCTCGACAAAATCACAGCTTCAGAAACGAAACTCGGACTGAAGCGCAAATTGTTCGTTAAAAAACAGACCGAAAGCGGTCCCGTGCTTGTTCCGATTGCAAAACAGAGTCCCAAAGTCGGCGATTTGATCACCGTGCGTATCGAACTTCGTGCCGACCGCGATTTCGAATATGTTCATCTTAAGGATGCTCGCGCCGCCGGCCTCGAACCTGCAAGTTTCGCCTCGGGCTATCGCCATCAGGAGGGATTGTGGTATTATCAAAGCATGAAAGACGCTTCGCAGAATTTTTTTATCGGACGTTTGCTCAAGGGAGTTTACCTTTTCGAGTACGACCTGCGCGTAACACATCGAGGCTCGTTTTCGCATGGAATCAGCACAATACAATGTATGTACGCTCCGGAATTTACCTCGCACAGCGAAGGCGTTAGAGTGAACAATTTAGACGAATAAAATTACCCGAAACTGATAATTTTCTTTGTCCACTCACTCAGAGTGAAATACACTCCATGCAAGGCGTTTCAATTTTGCGGTAAGTGGTATAAAAAATACAGT
>JAITGD010000162.1 GCA_031280885.1 Prevotellaceae bacterium
TGAAAAACCTGCATTATCGTTGTCCTCCGTTTTTGTAACAAATTTTATACAAATAATCAACCGTATGAAATGGATTTGCCGTATGTAACGCCCCCCAATGTTCATTTAAAAAATCCCAAGCGCCGTATTTTTTTAAATAAAAATATGCGTCCTGAATATTCATTTTATAAGCCGCCGCAAATTCCGGCACAATAAATGTTATAAAACTCACTTTATCACTTGTTTCTTTGTCTAATTTTTCGGACATAATTTTAATTTTTTGTATCTCTTTTTCATGCAATTTTCTATAAAGTCAATGTAAATATCCGAACACTTTGTCCGTTCATTTTTTCGGCACAGAGCGCCGAACAGATGTTTCTTTCCCTCGAAAAAAGGCTTCGATGCGGGCAAAATCATACTTTTTCCGAGCCGTCGCAGACGAGCCGTGAAATAAGATCTGCGCCTTCGTATCAGCTGGCAAACTTGCTGTGTTTCATCGACATCTACCTCATTGTCGGAGCGCAGTTTCTCGAAATTCCCTATGCCTGTTGGCAATTTTTTGATGGCGGACATAATCGAAACACTTAAAATTAACGTCGTGCAAAGTTAGCATTAAATTTTATTTCTACTTCAATATCCCCAATGAATCAATGACACAGGCAATTCTTTCGGCTACAGCCTCGCTTGCTTTGTGCGACCAATGAGTATCATTCACTTGATAGACATCTTTTTCGCCACTGCGAACCATCTCTTGTAGCATTGATTTTGTGTCGATTACACAAATCTCGCGCACTTTGCTTAAATCATCAGCCGTTGTATCGACGGGCAAAGTCTTTTCTATCATAAACGGACGATAGACGTCATATTTATCGGCAGCTATCAGAAAAATTATTTTTATGCCTTTGTCGGAAAATTTTTTGTTTAACAAAATAAGATTTTCTTTTGATTTTTCAATATCTGCTTTCAGTATATTTTTAAATCCCAAATCATCTTTGTAACAAAACAATTTGTTTGAATAATGATGATGCGAAAAACAATCTTTCGTTAAATTGTATTTGCGAATAGGATTTTTGTATCCCATTTGCAACCTTATATATTGAAATAGAGTTATTATAGTCGCTTTTTTATCGTTTTCAGTTCTTTTATCTTGCTTTTGGAAAGGCGAATAATTGCGGCCAAAATCAAGGCCGTTCAATCGTTGGATTACACTTCTATCTACTGTTTCTATAATGACTAATTTGCAAGTGGCGCTGTCGATTATCCCACTGTTTAACAATTTTACTGCATCTTGAACAGGATCAGCAATATTAACGGGATCAATATTAATGATATCATAATGAAATAAATATGCCAAATAGTTCTGATAGCGTGAATTACCCTGACCGGAAAGACTGAATGAATCACCTATCGTAAGAATTTTCTTTTTTGTATTAAATATCAGATGATTATTGGCAGTAATTAAAGTATCGCGGATATAATTTTTTAGCAAGTAATTTTGCTTCAATAATTTTTCATATTCTTTTCCGAATGGAATTTGTGCCAAATAGCCAATATCGCCCGAAATATGATAGTAACTAATTATAAACGCGCAATATATGCAAATAAACGGCACGAAATACCAAAGCGATTTAAGCATAAATTTTTTCATCATATCTAAAATTGAAAATAAATAAATTGCTCATTTTCGCCGCAGAACATGACTATACATAAAATCAGGACAATATAGATGAAGCGGCGTAACCATCGATTAATTTGTGATATTTCCAAGCCATGCTGTTTATTTCTATTCAGCCATTCCACAGATAACATCAACAAAATAAATGCGAAACATTTACTTGGAGGACTGACCTCGCTCGAGACCTCAAACAAACTTGTGTTGCAAATTCCTGCAAGATAATCTACCGCTCCGCCAATGCTTTCTGCTCTGAAAAATACCCAGCCAGCAGTTACTAATAAAAAAGTTATTCCCATTTGAAAAATTTCTTTTTTAGTTGGTAAAATACAATTTTCGGCAACCGTATTGGTGTTTTTTCGATTTTTATCAAGTAAAATCAAAGGCAAAAACAGCAATGCGTGAAACGCGCCCCAGACGATAAAAGTCCAGTTTGCTCCGTGCCAAAATCCTGATATCAAAAATATTATAAAAGTGTTGCGTATTATTTTCGGCTTCGACACGCGGCTACCGCCAAGTGGGATATAAATGTAATCGCGAAACCAGCCTGTCAGTGAAATGTGCCAACGTCGCCAAAATTCGCCAATGTCGCGCGAAAAATATGGAACGTTAAAATTGCGCATCAAATTGAAGCCGAAAAGCCGCGCTGTGCCGACGGCAATATCCGAATATCCCGAAAAATCGCCATAGATTTGAAAAGCAAAAAAAATCGCGCCAAGCAACAGAGTAAAACCGCTTTGATGCTGATAATCACCGAAAACCTGATTAACATACGCGGCGCAATTGTCGGCTACTACAATCTTTTTGAAAAGTCCCCAAAGAATTTGCCTCATCCCGTCAGCGGCTTTTGAATAATCGAAATTTCTTTTAATATAAAATTGTGGCAAAAGCTTTGTTGCGCGTTCAATCGGGCCGGCAACAAGTTGCGGAAAAAAACTTACAAAGGCAAAAAAAGCAATAATGTCGTGAGTTGGTTCGAGCTTATTTCTGTAAACATCAATGGAGTAGGATAAGGCCTGAAAAGTGTAAAACGAAATACCAACCGGCAAAATAATTTTCAGCGTGTGCATTTGCAAATGTACGCCCACTGCTGCAAACGCTGTTACAAAACTTTCAATAAAAAAATTATAATATTTGAAAATTCCAAGAATCAGAAAATTAATGACAATATTTGAAACTAAAATAAACTTAGCATTTTTTAACAAATTAACACGGGGGAAGGGGGGGGTGAATTCCTTATTGTCAGCATGTTGTATCAACAGGCCGCTTCCCCAGGAGCAAAAACTTGTAAAGACAATCAAAATCAAGAACCTCCAATCCCACCAGCCGTAAAAAACGCAGGAGGCGATAAGAATAAAAAAGTTTTGCCATTTTAAATTTCGTTGAAATACAAACCAATATAGCAAAAAAACTATAGGTAGAAAAAGTGCAAATTCGAGAGAGTTAAATAGCATATAATCACATTTTTACGAAAATCTATTCTGTCGCGTTTCCTTTTTTTCTAAAAATCTAAAAGTCCAAGCGTCCAAAAGTCAATCCACAACCTCCACCTCGCACGAGGCTTTGAATCGGCCATCTCCGACGATTGCCGTTATTGTGGCTTTGCCTGTGGATATTGCCTGCACGCGACCTTCGTTCACCGTTGCAACGGCGGGATTACTTGTTATCCAGGATATTCGGCTGTTACATGCTCCGTCGGGAAGCACTTCGGCGAGCAGAGTTTCTTTGTTGCCTTTTGCAATCGTGGCGCTGTTTTTCGACAGGCTGAGGCCGACCACAGCTTTTCCAACCGACACTTCGCATTTGGCCTCGAATCCGTTTTCGCGGGTTCTTACCGTAATTATCGTCGTACCGCAGGATATTGCTCTGATTTTGCCGCTGTTATCTACCGTCGCTACGGCGGGATTGTCGCTGATCCACGAAATCTCTTTATTGCAGGCTTCGTCGGGAAAGGGCGCGGCTGTTAATTTTCTTTCGGCTTCGGGCTGGAGCTGTAGTTTTGACGGAGAGAGAGTTACGCCCGCCAGCTCTCGACCGACTTTGACGTCGCAACGAGCCGAGAATCCTCCGTCGCCGGCGGTAACGAATATCGTAGCTTCGCCGCAGGAAAGAGCTTTGACTCTGCCTGTTGATGAAACTTCGGCCACAGAGGGATTGTCGCTACGCCAGCTCACTCCTTTGTCGCAGGCGTCGGCGGGTAATATGCTCACCGTCAATTGCTGCGTCTGATTGACGGCGAGATTTAAGGAAGTCGGCGAGAGCGAAATACCCGAAACCTGTTTACCCACAGTAAGTCTGCATGTTACGGTATGATTTCCTTCGGATGAGCGGGCGGTAATTGTTGTCTGGCCGCATTTCAGACCTTTGATTCGTCCGTCTTTACTTATCGAAGCTATGGCGATATTCCCTGAACTCCAGCTTATTGCCTTGTTGCAAGCCGTTTCGGGCATCACTTCCGCGCTGAGCTGAAATTCCTGATTTACTGAAATTTCTACTGATACATCCGACAATCGTATGCCCGATACGGGTTTGCCGACCTCCACCTCGCAAAGGGCTGCAAAATCCGATTCCTGCGTGGCGACTCTGATTGTCGTTTTGCCGCATCCCGTTCCCCTGACTTTTCCCGAAGCATCGACTGTGGCGATTTCGGGCGAGGCGCTTGTCCACTTTATCGCTTTGTTGCACGCAGTTGCGGGGATTACGGTTGCGGTCAGCGATTTTTCTTCGCCTATACTCAGGCGGAGCGTCCTGTCGGAAACGCCAACGCCCGTTACAGGTTTTCCTACCGATACGGTGCATTGGGACATCACACCGTCCGAAGAAACCGAAACGGTTGTACTGCCACAGGCTAAGCCTTTTACGTTGCCTTTGGCATCGACCGTAGCGACGGTCGGATTTTCCGATTTCCATTTCGGCGAGGCGTTACATGCGTCTTCGGGAAGGGGCGAACTCGTCAGTCGCTTTACTTCGTTAAGTTCCAGGCTCAACGAAGCGGCGGAGATATTCAGTCCCGTAAGTTTCCGTCCTACAGTAAGCACGCAGGAGGCGGTGAATTTTCCATCTCTGCTCGTCGCCACTATTGTGGATGCTCCTCCGCAGAGCAGTCCTCTGATTTTGCCTTTGGCGTCTATCGAAACCGCTGTCGGATTGCTACTTGTCCAGATAATTGTTTTATCGCTTGCATCTTCGGGAATGGTGATTGCTTTCAGAACGGTTTCTTCGTTAAGATTCACGTGGACATTTGTTTGCAGCAGTGTCAGGCCTTTTACCGATTTTTTGGGCGAGGGTTCGACCTTCACTCCGCAACTCGACTTGAAACCTCCTTCGACACTCCTCACTGTGATGTCTGCAATTCCCTCTTTTAGAGCTTTTACGGTTCCGCTTGCCGATACTGTCGCCACCGTCGAATTGCTGCTGGTCCACAGCAGTTTTCCTCCGCAGGCGTTCTGTGGAAATATCTGCACTCCAAGTCGATACGAATCTCCTTCTTTCAGATTCAGAATATTGTCGGAAACAGCCACTCCTGTTATCGAGGGAAAACTCAGTGTCAGCGCTCGCAAAGCGTCGGCTGCTTTATCCTGACGCGCCGAAGATACAAGCCTGCAACGGAGCGCGTTAGGCGTATATGCCGCGTTACCGTGCTGGCCGAGCGTCAAGGCCGCGATGCCGGTTAGGTGAGCGCAAGCCGCCGCCGTCCCCATAAAATAGTCGTATCGCTCGCCGGGGAAAGTAGTCAGTATTCCGCCTGTTTTTCCGTGTTCGGCTTCGCCGCCGGGGGCGGTTATATCAACGTATTGGCCGAAATTCGAGTAGCGGGTTTTTTTTCCTGCGAGGCCTGTTGCACCCACCGTCAAAGTTTCTTCAAAGGCCTGTGGATAATACTTTTTGTCGGAATTGGCGTCGCCTGCGGGAACCAAAACCAAACCTCCCGACATCTTTGTTCCTCGACGCGGATTTCCGTGTTCGTCTTTCCCCGCGTATTCACAAAAATACATAAGAGCTTCATATAAAGCGCGATTATATACTTCCGACGAAGCATAATGCCAATTGGCCTGGCAGATAACCGCTCCTTTATCGGCGGCATGAACAAAGGCGGCGGGCAAATTTACCTCCTTTCCGCTTATGTTACATTCGATTAGCTTCACGCCTTCGCCGAGTTTCGCCCCTCCCGCCACGCCTGCAATTCCGCGCGCGTTCTTGCCCAGCGCCGCTATTATGCCTGCGGGCGGAGTTCCTCCGAAATCTTCGTGCGAGGAACTGCGCTCGCCGACGAAAGATCCTCTGGCTTCGATATTTACATTGCCTACAAGTTCGGTATGCGAGGCGTCGATGCCGCCGTCGATTAAAGCCGCCGTTACTCCTGCCGCTCCACGTGCAACGTTCCATGCGTCAAGCAGGCGAATGTCGGCTCCGGCAAGGCTTCCGCGATGATTTCCAGCGTTGTGATAGTTCCATTGTCGCGGTAGCAGAGGGTCGTCCGAAGAAAGATCCGAAGAAAGGTCGGAAGAAGCGGACGGTTTTTCTGCGGACGATTGTCCTGCGCGAACTTTAAAGCCCGTTCTGATGATTTCGTAAACCGGTTCGGCGTAGCTTACCGAAGGATGACGACGATAGGCCTCGGCTACTGCCGCCGGATTGGTTTTTCCCTTGAATCGCACTGCAAACCAGAGATGTAGATTTGCATTTCGATGCAGACGTTCGTACTTTTCGGATTTCTTGAACAGAGGTTCCGACACAGCTCCGTAGCGCTTGTTCAACTCATCCGGCACGCCGATAGAATCCTGAGAAACAGAGACGTCGGGTAAAAGTTTTACGTATATTATATTGTTCACGGTTTTGTGTTGCCCGGCAAGCGAAAGGCATGAACATATAAATATTCCGAATAAAAATAGTTTTGATTTCATTTCTTGTCGGGTTAAATGTTTTTTATTTACATCTATTTCAGATATTTTCCTGTGTACGAGGCCTTGCATTTTATCAGTTCTTCGGGAGTTCCTTCAAATACAATTTCGCCGCCTTTGTCGCCGCCTTCGGGACCGAGATCGATAACATGGTCGGCGCATTTTATCACATCGGGATTATGTTCGATCACAACTACCGAATGACCTCTGTCCACCAGAGCGTTAAAGGAAGCCATCAGCTTGCGGATGTCGTGAAAATGCAGACCCGTAGTCGGTTCGTCAAAAATAAAAAGAGTGGACGCCGTATTGTCCTCTTTCAAAAGAAAGGAGGCAAGTTTTACTCGCTGACTTTCGCCGCCCGACAGCGTGCTTGAGGCCTGTCCGAGTTTGATATAGCCTAATCCGACTTTCTGAAGTACGGTCAGCTTTTCGGCGATTTTTTTGGGCAAAATGTCCTTTTGCGAACCAAAGAACTCAATCGATTCATCGATAGTCATATCCAGAATATCCGAGATGTTTTTATCGCGATATTTCACATCAAGAACGTCATGCTTAAAACGTTTGCCTTCGCAGGTTTCACATTCAAGAATCACGTCGGCCATGAATTGCATTTCGACTTTGATAAAGCCGTCGCCCTGACATTCTTCGCATCGGCCTCCGTCGATATTAAACGAAAAATACGAAGGTCCGAAACCGTTTGCTCTGGCTGCGGGCAAGTCGGAAAAGAGCTTGCGTATATCGTCGTATATCTTTATATAAGTTGCAGGATTCGAGCGTGATGAACGTCCGATAGGATTCTGGTCGATCATTTCCACCGCGCCGATTCGTTTGACGTCTCCGTCGATTCGCTCGTGTTTTCCGCCGCGATTGCCCGTGCCGTTGAACATGCGCGCCAGAGCGGGATAAAGTATGCCGCGAATCAAAGTCGATTTGCCCGATCCGCTTACGCCCGTAACCGCCACGATTCCGTTCAAAGGTATCTGCACGTTGATATTCTTTAGATTATGCTCGCGTGCGCCGACGATTTCTATATACTGATTCAGCTGTCGCCGCTGTGTGGGTATTTCGATGTGTTCTTCGCCCGACAGATATTTGAGTGTAAGAGAATTGCTTGATTCCGATGTTTTTCCATCGACAGGTACAGGGCCATGATACACCACCTGTCCGCCGAAATTACCCGACAGCGGGCCGATGTCGATTATCTCATCCGCAGAACGGATTATTTCTTCTTCGTGTTCGACCACAAGGACGGTGTTTCCCAAATCGCGCAGGTCTTTGAGTACTTTTATTAAACGGTGTGTATCACGAGGATGCAGGCCTATACTCGGCTCGTCGAGAACGTAAAGCGAGCCGACAAGACTGCTTCCGAGCGATACCGAAAGATTGATTCGCTGACTTTCGCCTCCCGAAAGCGTATTCGATAATCGATTGAGTGTAAGGTATCCAAGTCCAAGATCGAGCAAACAATGCAGACGTGTTTGTATTTCGAGCAGAACTCGTTCCGACACACCTTTTTCGTATTCATTGAGTTGCAGTGTGTCGAAGAAAGCGCTCAATTCTTCCGCCGACATCAGCACAAGTTCCGAAATGCTTCGTCCTCCGATGCGTACATATCCTGCTTCGGGGCGCAGTCGTCGGCCTTCGCAGGCGGGGCAAAGGGTTTTGCCGGTGTATCGCGCCAGCATCACGCGATACTGAATTTTGTATTTGTTCGATTCCAGCATTTGAAAGAACGAGTTCAGGCCTTTGAAATGCTCGTTGCCCGTCCACAAAATTCGGCGATGTTCCTCGCTCAGTGCGTGGTATGGCTTGTGAACAGACAAGCCGAATCGCGGCGCGGCGTAAATCAGCTCGTCTTTGAATTGACGCATGGTATCGCCTCGCCAACAGATTATTGCGTCGTTAAATATGGACAGCGACTTGTCGGGAACCACCAAATCTTCGTCGATACCGACTACCTTGCCGTAACCCTCGCATACCGGACAGGCTCCGAGCGGATTATTGAAACTGAACAGATGTTCCGTCGGTTCCTCGAAGCGAATACCGTCGGCCTCGAAAACCTTCGAAAAGGGGTGAAACTCAAGGTCGGAGTATGTGAACACAGCGCAAAATCCATCACCTTTGGCGAAAGCGGTTTGCACCGAATCGGCCACACGTCCCGAAGCTTCGTCGCTGTTCGAGGCTGTTACACGGTCGATTAGCAGATATGGCCGAGTTTCGCGCGCTTTGTATTTTTTGTCATAATGTTTCAGATAATCAACTATTTCAACAATTTCGCCCTGTTCGCTGAGTTTGTCGGGAGGGATAAAAAGTCGCGAAAAGCCTTCTCCCACAAGCAGAGTAAGCTGTTCGATGATGTTTGCGCCGTCGGCAAAAGGAGCGAGAATCAGTATCCTTTCTCCTTCGGAACGTCCTGCTACAAAGTCGGTAACATCGGTAACGGAATTTACGGCGACTTCCATGCCCGATACAGGCGAAAAAGTGCGTCCGATGCGGGCAAAAAGCAGTTTCAGATAGTCGTATATTTCGGTGGACGTGCCTACCGTCGAGCGCGGATTGCGTGTATTAACTTTCTGTTCGACAGCGATTGCCGGCGGTATTCCGGTAATCGAATCGGCGTCGGGTTTGTTGATGCGACCAAGGAACTGACGTGCGTATGCCGACAGACTTTCCACATAGCGGCGCTGTCCTTCGGCAAAGATAGTGTCGAAAGCCAGCGTCGATTTGCCCGAACCCGATAATCCTGTGATTACTACTAATTTGTTGCGAGGTATGCGTACATCGATGTTTTTCAGATTGTGTACCCTTGCGCCTTTTATTTCGATATATTTTTCTTCCAT
>JAITGD010000177.1 GCA_031280885.1 Prevotellaceae bacterium
ATTGCTTTATATATATATGTGTGTTTGTGTGTGTGTGTGTGTGTGTGTGTGTGTGTGTGTGTGTGTGTGTGTGTGTGTGTGTGTGTGTGTGTGTGTGTGTGTGTGTGTGTGTTAACAAAATACTTGGAATATCCAAATATTTTTATCAACATTTTATAGAAACTTATCAACAGCATTTTATTACACACTTTTAAATTGATTTCGACACACGAAACTTGGGGCAAAGATAAAAAGAATTTTTGAATATGGAACCAAGATTGCAAGAACCAAGAGCCAAGACTTCGGATTCGCTCCAAACATGCAGATTTTCATATATTCAGCTAAATGTATCATCCAAAAGTCCAACCGTCCAACCGTCCAAAAGTCCAAAAGTCCATTATAAGTCCAATCTCAGTCCGGCATTTATGCCGATTGCCAGCGGCCAGTCGTTTCGTATGCTGTGTTGCGATTGCGCTTTGAAGCAATAACTTGCTTTGGGTTCGAGATACAGACCTAAACCTTTTGTAAATTTGTAAGTTACGCCGGCAGCTCCGTTCATCGACCATTGCAGTTTATCGATGGAATATTTATGCGTTGAAGAGTTTCCGCCGACAAGCGAAGTTTCTGTGCATTTTTCCGTAAGACCTTTTTCTACCAGGCCTCCTGCCGAGAGATAAATATCCCATTTAGGGTTTGAATTCCAAACATATACGATGGCATTTATTGGGATTCCGAGGTAATGCGAAGTCCATTTTTCGTCGGAAGCTGAAACATCTTCGTAATTAGTATGTAAATAAGTATATATCAGCCCTGTTTCCAGTCCGAAACGTTTTCCGAAATTTTTGCGGACGCTTAGTCCGAATGAGAGAGGCGGGGCATGTTTTGCCTTGTTATAGTTTTTCAGCAATCCATTGTTTCCGTTTGATCTTAAAGGAATTATCTTATCGTTTACTACTGATTTATTTGCGCTGCCACTTGTGCCGAAATTTCCGGCCAGCAACCATTCGGAACTATTTTTGGACGGTTTTCTATCGTCGGGTTTATTTTGCTCAGGTAGAGGCTCATACAAATTTCCGGCAGGTTCGGCAACGACAGCCGGTTCGACATTGTGTTTATTTGCTGCTGCAATTATATCGTCTGTACGTGTTGAAGTTACAGTTTTATCTGACGATTCTGTTTCCGATTCGTTTTCTTCCGAAGGTTCGACAGTCGATTTTTCCGAGGATTTTCTCGTTTTTGTCTTAGCGTCAATTGCTTTATTTATCTGTATTTGCGATTGTTGCACAGTTTTGTCGGCTTCGTCTGGCGCAATTTGATTATCGTAATCGCGAGTTTTGTTTAATTGCTGTTCGGCGAGGCTTTTTTGTTGAATAGTTTTCGGATCTTGATCCTTTGTATTCAGCACAATAAACAGTGCTACGACAGCAGCTGCCGTTGCCGTCGCTGCTACTACAAATCGAATCAATTTGCGGGAAGATTTTTGCGGCAATTGAGCGGCAATCTTTGTCCAGCCATCGGGATCGACCTCTGCGGTGTAATCCTCGAATTTACTGCGGATTAATTTTTCAAATGCGTCGTCCATACTTCAAAATTCAACTATCTTTTTCTTATCTTTGTCGAAGAACTTCCGTACATTGCTTCTACTTTTTTTTGCAGCAGCAGCCTTGCTCTCGCGTATTGCGATCTTGAAGTTCCTTCGTTGATATTCAATTCTTTTGCAATTTCGGCATGTGAATATCCTTCTATTGCGAACATGTTGAAGATGGTACGAAATCCGTCGGGTAATTCCGACATGCACTTCATCAACTCGTTAGCCGAAAGTTGCTCTATTGCCGACATGTCGCTGTCTTGTAAATAAGCCACTTCGTCGATATTGTCCGAGAATCTCAGGGCGTCGTCGTGTCGCAGATGTTCCAATGCTGTGTTTACAAAGATTTTTCTTGCCCATGCAGCAAAAATGCCTGAGCCGGAATAAGTACTGATTCTTGTAAACAGCCTTACAAATCCGTCCTGCATCAAATCGCGAGCAAGCTCTTTGTCGCCCGCGTATCGTAAACAAACACCCATCATCATTGGCGCATATTTTTCGTACAATCCTTTCTGAGCCCGCAGGTCTCCACGTAAACATCCTTGGATCAATAACTGATCATCCATCTGTTGTTCTCTACATTCTATGATGTAAAAATAGTAAAAAATGTTGCATGGTTGCAAAAATTTAACATTTCTTACCCAAAATATCCCGATATTTCTATGTATGTCAGCGCGCAGGGGAAGGCTGTCAGCGCTCCGTCGAAACGGTCGAGTACTCCTCCGTGTCCGGGCATGATAGTTCCGCTATCTTTAAGGCCTGCACTGCGTTTGAACATCGATTCGACTAAATCGCCAAAGGTGCAAGTTATCGATACCACTGCTGCAAATATCAACCAGGCAGGCAGGGCTGCTCCGTAACTTTCGCCCCAGATCGACGACAGAACAAGGGCTGCTGCAAGCGTAGCAATCAGGCCTCCGAAGAATCCTTCCCAAGATTTTTTTGGCGATATGCGCTCGAATAATTTGTGTCGTCCGAATAAAACGCCAAAACAATAGGCGCCTACATCGTTAGTCCACAGGAATATAAAAAAGGATAGCAGCAGACGGTAATCGTAATTGCCACTGCGTAGCACCAGCAGATTCATCAGCGAAAATGGTAGGGCAACGTACAGTATGCCAAGCATAACGTTTGCAATGTCGAGAGATGGTTGCCGGCTTTTCGAGTATAGTTCGACGATGAATATGGCAAGCGCCGGAAGGGTCAGAAGGAGAAAAAATGTCGGTTGTATTTGCCAGAAATTCAGCGAGAAAAATAGGCCAAATGTGCTTGCTCCGGCGATGTATCCCATTGCGTCGAGCGCGGCGAAACGTCCCGAAGGCGACATGGCGTAAAATTCTTTCATCCCGATTATGATTATCGCAAGCATCAGCAGGGCAAATCCGAAGGGATGCGCTATCAATCCTGCAAGCAATAAGACGATGAAAACCAGCCCACTTGCGGTACGGGTTACGAAATTGTTCATTGTTTTTATTGTATAAATATCATTGTTTATTTTTCGCAATCTTCTGATTTTGATTCTGTTTCTGCTTCGTTCTTTTGCACAGCGCGGCTTACCGAGAGTATCATTCCCAGCGCGACGCAAGCGGTTAAGGCTGAGGTTCCTCCCATGCTTATCAGCGGAAGCGTCTGTCCGGTTATTGTAATCGCTCCCGAGGCTACGCCCATGTGAACGGTGGCCTGAATCATCAGCAGGCAAATCAATCCGGTGAGCAGAAGCATGGTGTACTGCCTGGCGCATTGCTTGGCGAGGAGTATTACTCGGTAAAACAGAATCAGATACAGTAACATCAACATTATTCCGCCGGCCAGCCCGTATTCTTCTATTATTATGGAATAGATGAAATCGTTGTGTCCCTCGCTAAGATACTTGCGTTGAGTGCTGTTGCCCGGCCCTTTGCCAAAAAGTTTGCCCGATGCTACTGCTACTTTCGCTCGATATTCTTGTATGGTTTCAACTCTTTCGGATTTTGTGCGCCCTTTCAAGGTGCTGTGCCGATTGAACCATGGCACTTGGTCGCCAAAACAGATGTAAAATATCCCGAAGGATACTACAAGCCCTAATGTGATTAATTTGTGGCTTATTTTGATTCCACTTATCAGAATCATAAGCGTATAAACAAATCCCATTATGATGACTGCCGATTGATGTCCTTTCAATATTATTATACATACCAGCCCTACGGGCGCAAGTATTTTGAGAAAAAAGTCGCCGAAAGATTTGAAGTTAGCCTCGTCTAACATCTTTGCTAAATATATTACCATCAGTATTTTGACTATGTCCGACGGCTGATATTCGCCTACTATCGGCAGCCAACTCCAACGCATTGCCCTCACGTTACTTCCGCCATAAAAGAACATCGAAATGAGTAAAATCATGCTCACTATGAAACCCGCAAGCGCAAATTTGCAATAAATCTGCACAGGGATTTTGTGTATGAGATACATAAAGATGAACCCAACAAACATTACCATCACTTGTGTGCTTAGATAATAAAAGGACACATTTTTGTTCATCGACAGATTGTAGGTGCTGGAATAAACAGCTAATATGGATGTTAAAGCCAAAGCGAGTGCAACGAGCCATATCGTCTTGTCGCCTTTGAATTTTTGAGTGAACTTGGACATAACCAAATAATTGAACGATATAATAAACAAATAACAAAGCCGATGCTCTGCCCTGCAAATGTACTAATTCTTTTTTGGAACCAAGAACCAAGATTTCAAGAATCAGGACTTTTGGACGATTGGACGGTTGGACGGTTGGACGCAAGATGCTCAAACTTATCGCATCTGCTTTGTTGAAAAAACCTTATTGCCTCATTTCAATCCGATTAGCATAATAAGGTAATGAGGTCTGTTCGTGGGAACGCCATATAGCTACCGAGCTTGTTTTGTTGTTTAAATTAGGTGAAAATAAGGTTTTTACAGGATGTGTGTTACGAATTTTAATGCGTTAACCTGTCCAATTAATCATTAATCATTATCTTGGCTCTCTCACCAAAGTCCAAAAAAAGTATTATCTTTGGCCTTTTTAATGAGATACTGCAAACCGAGTCAGTAAGTCTGTTCGGTGTTGTTATCGAGCGTGTTAATAAAAGATAGACACAATGACGCAAGAGAATTTAGTAATAGTCGAGTCGCCTGCAAAGGCCAAAACCATTGGCAAGTTTCTCGGCAGCAAGTTTCTTGTAAAATCAAGTTACGGGCACATCAGAGATTTGGCCAAGAAGGACTTCGGAGTGGACGTTGAACATAATTATCGTCCGGATTACATCATCCCCGAAGACAAGGAAGATCTCGTCAAAGAACTTAAAAAGCTAAGCAACATGGCGAAAGCTGTTTGGCTGGCTTCCGACGAGGACCGCGAAGGCGAGGCTATCGCTTGGCATCTGAAGGAAACTTTGGAAGTGAAGGATTCAAAAGTCAGAAGGATTGTTTTTCATGAAATAACGAAAGACGCAATCAAAGAGGCTGTTGCCAATCCTCGAGGCATCGATATGAATCTGGTAGATGCACAGCAGGCGCGTCGCGTTCTCGACCGTCTGGTTGGCTTCGAGGTATCGCCCGTGTTGTGGAAAAAAGTCAGACCTTCGCTCTCGGCCGGACGAGTACAGTCGGTAGCTGTGAGGCTTATAGTCGAACGCGAACGCGACATTATTTCGTTTCAATCCGAATCGTACTTCAAAGTTACCGGCATTTTCAATCCTATTGAAGGTAAAACCTTCTCGCTCAAGGCTGAACTGAACGAAAAGTTTAAAACGGAAAAGGAAACCGAAGATTTTATTAATGCTTGCAAATCAGCAAGTTTCACAATATCATCAATAGAAAAAAAACCGGCAAAAAAATCGCCGGCGCCGCCTTTCACCACTTCGACTCTGCAACAGGAAGCGTCAAGAAAATTTGGATTTTCGGTGGCGCAAACGATGAGCATCGCCCAAAACTTGTACGAAGCCGGATTTATAACGTACATGAGAACAGACTCTACAAACCTGTCGGAACTTGCTCTGGACTCTGCCGCACTGACGATAAAGAACTTATACGGAGATAAATACTGTAATCTGCGTCGCTACAAAACCAAAACTAAGGGAGCGCAGGAGGCTCACGAAGCAATCCGCCCTACTTACATGGAAAATCAGACAATAGACGCAAACTCGCGCGAACAAAAGTTATACGAATTGATCTGGAAACGCACGCTGGCATCGCAAATGAGCGACGCTTCGCTGGAAAGAACCACAGTAAATATTGCGATTTCGTCGAGCAATCACAAATTTCAAGCTACGGGCGAAGTGCTTCTGTTTGATGGATTTCTGCGTGTTTATTCCGAATCGCAGGACGACGAAAGCGAGGACGCTTCCACCGGAGGCCTGCTTCCTCCCATGAAAGAAAAGCAAGCTCTTAAATATGAGACAATAAGCGCCGCTGAACGTTTTACGCAACGTCCTCCGCGATACAGCGAAGCAAGCCTTGTGAAAAAAATGGAAGAACTCGGAATTGGTCGCCCATCTACTTATGCTCCAACAATTTCGACCATCATGAACCGAGGATACGTAAGTAAAGAAGATCGTCCGGGAGTCGAGCGCGTTTATGTGCGAATTACGCTTGCCGAGGGACGTCTGAAAAAAGAAAAAGCTAAGGAAATACAAGGAGCTGAAAAAGCCAAATTGTTTCCGAATGATATCGGAATTTTAGTGAATGATTTTCTGACAGAACACTTTAAGAATATCGTCGATTACAATTTCACAGCCAAGGTCGAGGAGCAGTTTGACGAAATCGCTACCGGCGAATTGAAGTGGACAAAAATGATAGACGATTTTTACAAACCATTTCATAAAGAGCTGGAAAAGACTCTCGATGTAGCCTCGCGTCCTACAAGCAACGAGCGCGTGTTGGGAGTCGATCCCAAAACAGGTAAACAGCTGTCGGTGAGGATGGCACGTTTCGGCGCTGTGGCACAGATCGGCTCTACCGATGGCGAAGAAAAACCTCTGTACGCATCCTTGCGAAAGGGACAACTGATCGAAACCATAACTCTGGAAGAAGCGCTGAAACTGTTTGAATTACCACGTGTGATAGGCGAATTTGAAGGAGAAACGCTGCTCGTCTCCGAAGGACGTTTCGGCCCGTATATCCGCTTTGGAAAAACCTTTGTATCAATGAAAAAAGACGAAGATCCTTATACCATCACACAAGAAAAAGCTATCGAACGAATTGAAGAAAAGCGCAAAAAAGATAAAGAAAAGATTATAAGTGATTTCGGCGAAATAATGCTGCTGAACGGACGTTTCGGCCCGTACCTATCTTACAAAGGCTCGAACTACAAAGTGCCAAAAGGAACGGATATTGCTAATATAACCGAAAAAATATGCAGGAAAATAATTGAATTACAGGAAATAAAAGATTCTAAAAAAACTTCGGAATCCACCGGATCGAAAACCAAAACTCCTGCTAAAAAAAGTAAAACATCAGGTAAAACATCAAAAAAATAGAAAGTTTATTTGCCCTAACTTAATGAATTTGAATGAAACAGCTATTCGACATATTGCATCCCGTACCGGAAACCCTGCGCAAGTCGGGCGAAGGTAAATCGCTGAGCGTATTTGCTAACGTTGTCGAATATCTGTCATCCGATTCGACGCTCGAAACGGCTGAAATAGCCTTGATTGGCGTGAAAAATGCAAACTCCGGCAATACCGATTTCGTACGCAAAGCGCTGTATAACTTATATTTGCCGCACAATTGCGCAAAAATAATCGATCTGGGAGACGTCGATGAAAACGAATTAGACAAACTGCGGGACGTACACACAGCTTTGACAGATAAAAACGTCTTTGTCATAGTGTTTGGCGGCTCAACCGACGGAGTTATGGCTTGTTACAAGGCTTTGGAAAGTAAATCGGATTTTTTGACGGTAACATGTGTCGCTCCGTCGATTATTTTGGGTAACAATTACTTATCGCATCTGTTCGATCACAAAGCCTCTACTTTATTCAATCTGAACGTAATCGGCTATCAGAATTATCTAAGCGAAGCTGAAAGCATCAAGGAATTGAATGATAATTACTTTAACGCCATGCGTTTAGCCTCATTCAGAGAAAACACAAAAGAGGTCGAACCTGTGTTGCGCGACAGCCATGCGCTTGTAATCGACATGAGCGCCGTGCGAGCTTGCGATGCTCCGGGAGCTAATCGCCATGAGCCTAATGGTTTATACGCCGAAGAAATCTGTTTGCTCGCCATGTACGCAGGAATTTCTGACAATATGAAAACGGCGGGTCTGTTTGGCTTCGATTCGAGCCTCGAAAATACGCAAACAAGCATCTTGACGGCGCAAATTATATGGCATTTGATAGATGGATTCGCTCGTCGCAGGCACGAGAATTTGTTAAATAATGCAAACGGAATCAAAAAATTTCTTATAAATTTGGACTCTCCATTGCACGATTTGGTGTTTTATCACAGCGAAACGAGCGAGCGCTGGTGGATGGAAGTAAAAATTTCTGGCGATGCAACTGCTTATATAATAGCATGTTCCGAGAATGATTACAAATCGGCTCGCAGGCACGAAATCCCGTTAAGATGGCTTTGGTACCATCAAAAACTGGTCAATAGAATTAAAATTTATTAACATCCGACTTTTGATGCGTTTGCACATAAAGAAAATATTGGTTTACTTTGCCGAACATTTTCCGAGCGAATGTTCGGGCTTGTCGGCTTGTTTTTGCAAGTTTTTTTTGACGGCGAGTTTGATTGTTTCACTAAGTTCATTGAAAGCGCAGCAGGATGTTATGTTCGTTCAAACGTTTTTTAATCAGGCTTTTGTCAATCCGGGAGCGGCAGGACACGATACCGCCGGCTATTTCAACGTGATAGCCCTGAATCGTACTCAAATCGCCGGTTTCGACGGAGCGCCCGTTACAACTATGGTCAATGTAAACGGGTCATTAAAAATCGGAAACGCGCCGAGCGGCGTCAGCCTCACGCTTTATAACGATAAGGGAGGCTTTCTGACCTCGCCCTCATTCAATCTTGGCTACGCATATCAGCTCAAAGTGGGCAAAGGTTCTTTAGGTATAGGTTTGTCGGCAGGGATGTTTTTCAGCATATTGGAGCCTGCCGGATGGCTTCCTCCCGATGGCGGAAACGATCCGGCAATCCCTACAAGCAAGGGTACGAAACAGAGTTTCGATGCGGGAGTAGGTCTATTTTATAGCTACAGAAGGTTTTACGCCGGATTATCGTGTATGCACTTGACTTGTCCGGCTTTTATGCTGGGAGATGCGGCGTCGAAATTGAAACGTACGTTCTATGTAAATGCAGGACACAGTTTTACAATGCCAAATCCCGACATCGAGCTTAGACCGACAGCAACTGTGCTTACCGATTTGGCAACAGCAAATTACGATGTAAGCGCTACAGTGTTCTTTAAAAATAAATATTGGGTGGGCGCCGACTGTAGATTCGGAAGTTCTTTTGGCTTTTTGGCCGGAATGAATCTCCTTCCGAATATGAGAATCGGCTATTCCTACGGCTATAATATCTCAGAATTGAGTAAATTTGCCGGAGGAAACCACGAAGTTATGTTGACATATCGTTTTTCGGTTCAAATCGAACGCGGTAAACAAAAATATAAGAGTATTCGTTATTTATAGGTTATTTATAATGCATGTGAAATACGGGATATATAATATGAAAAAAATGAACAGATTTATTCCTTTGTTGTTTTTGGCCGTCTCAATTGTTGGATGCGGAAAAAAAGGCGGCAATTCCAGTGGCGGAAAAGGCTTTGAAGCCCCGCCCGACGGCATGGTTTTTGTCGAATCAGGATCGTTCACCATGGGTTCGAGCGACGAAGATGTTGTTTGGGCTATGAACGCCGCGCCAAAACAGATAACTATCGACGGTTTTTGGATAGACCAAACCGAAGTAACCAATCAGGCTTACAGACAATTTGTGGCTTGGACTGCTGACTCGATAGCGCGAAGGCACTTAGCCAACGCCGGCGTGGACGGTTTTTATATAGAAGATGAAGATGATATCGACGCAGAAACCGACGATCAGCCAAGACTAAATTATAAAACTAAAATAGTATCAAACAGAAAGAACAGCGCGTACGAAGAACAGCAAATGACGCTGCGCGACGGTGGATTCTTTTATTCCAAACAGGAAGCCTTAGGCAAAGGACGTCAGGTAGATACACGTAAACTTTACTATGTTTATTCGAAATTCGATTTGCTGCAGGCCGCCAAAGCCAAATGGGATCCGGTAGAAGGAAGATACATCGGAACGGTTACCAACATGCAGGGCGAAACACAAGAAATAGTAGATCGTAGCTCGTTCATTATGAACTTCAGCGTCTCTGTTTATCCCGACACTCTCTGCTGGATACGCGACTTCCGATACTCGTACAACGAACCATACGCCGAAAAATATTTCTGGCACCCTTCCTACGATTTTTATCCGGTGGTAGGCGTGTCGTGGAAACAAGCCGAAGCTTTTTGCAATTGGCGTAGCAGTGGACGTTCAGGTGAAAAACAATACCGCAAACAGTTCACATCGCACAGCTACCGACTGCCCTTAGAGGCTGAATATGAATATGCTGCCAGAGGAGGACTGAATATGCAACTTTATCCCTGGGGAGGCCCATACACAACGAACAAATATGGCTGTTATTTAGCCAATTTCAAACCGCAACGCGGAAACTACGCCCTCGACGGAGGCGCCCGCACATTGCCCGTAGCTACCTACGAACCAAACGACTACGGCTTGTACGATATGGCAGGAAACGTGGCCGAATGGACTCAGGACGCATACGACGAAAATGCCTACAATTTTACCCACGACCTGGTGCCGGTGTATCGCTACAACGCAAAAGATTCGGATAAAGCAAGCAAAAAACGCAAAATCATCAGAGGCGGATCGTGGAAAGATATTTCATACTTTACGCAATGTGGCACACGTAGTTACGAATATCAGGACTCGACAAGATCCTACATCGGCTTCCGATGCGTAAGAGATGTGCTGGGCATAAGAAACGATTAATTTAGATTGAATTAAAATACTGATTATTAAATAATAAAAATAAAAAATAAAAAAATAAAACCATGGGAGGATTTTTAGAAAGTAAAACTTGGAAAAATTTCGTAGCAAAAGCCTACGGTATAGGCGCCGCATTCGTTATCACGGGAGCGCTGTTCAAAATCATGCACTTTCCGTACTCGGGCGGAATATTAACGCTGGGTATGACGGTGGAAGCGCTGATATTTCTCATCTCAGCCTTCGAGCCGCTGCCGAAGGACTATCACTGGGAAAATGTATATCCTGAAGTGCTTGGAGGCGCATTGGCAGGAATCCCGCATCAGGACGGACGAAATCTGCAGCCCGCATACGGCGGAATCGCTCAATCGAACTTCAATTTGGATATCGACAAATCCACAACCGACGATTTAAAATCGGGCTTGAAAAAACTGTCCGAATCGGTTAGTCAAATGACAAACATGTCGTCGCTGGTTGAAGCCGCCGCCGAACTGACCGGCAAAATGCACTCGGCCTCCGGCTCCGTCAGAGGAATAGAAGAATCGGCAAACATGCTCGCCGAATCGTATCAAAAAAACACTCAAGCTATACAGCATCTTAACGAACAATCGAAAGCAGGGCTGGAACAAATGCACTCGGGATACGAATTTTATCGCGGACAGCTGGAAACACTCGGACGTACGCTCGGCGCTCTCAATTCCTCTTATGAATTGTATCTGCAAGAATCTAAGAGAGTTCAGAGCGATTATGCCTCTCTGCACGGCGAAATGCAACAATTGATTTCGGGAGTTAATGTGAGTGTAAGCGAAACCCAAAAATTCGGCTCGCAGATAGCAAATCTGAACAGCAATGTAGCTAATTTAAATTCCATTTACGGCAGCATGCTTACAGCCGTAAGCTCGGTGTTAAACAAATAATAACGAAGAAAAACTATGGCCGGAGGAGGAGGACCAAGGCAAAAGATGATCAACATGATGTATTTGGTGCTGACTGCAATGTTGGCGCTGAATGTGTCGGCCGAAATCTTGAACGCCTTTACAAAAATAGATATAGGTTTAAATCAAACTGCTGCAATAAACATCGAAAAAAACAAAAGCAGCATTGATGCTTTGGAAGAAACGATAATCGCAGAACCCGAAAAAGCTGATAAAATAAAACCTTGGCTGGAATTGGCAAGCGGTGTGCGTACCAAAACCGACGAATTGTATGAATACGTACAGTCAATCAAAATAGAACTTGTCAGAAAAGCCGACGGAGACGATTCACCCGCATTAAGGCAAGGAGGCTTTGCTTCTGATAGCATCGAATCGCTGGATAACAGCACAATAGTCGATGAATATATGTTAGGTATTTCGCAAAACGGCAAAGCTTACGAATTGCACGAAAAAATACAGGAATACAAAGACTATATTATAAATGACGTACTTACTGCCAATAAGGACAAAATGCCCGCAGTCGAATCTCTTATCGAAGAAATCGACGGCTTGCTAAACTTTCATTTCAAGCCACATGGAGCAACAGACCTGCTAAAATCGTGGGAACAATTCACCTTCGAAAGCACCCCGCTGATAGCTACCATCGCCACAATGAGTAAATTACAACTGGACGCCTTGAACTGCGAAGCCTCAGTGCTGGAACTGCTGATAAATAGTATCGATGCTAAAACATTCAAAATAAAGGAAATCGGCGTTGCAGTAAACAATCCGCAAAGCGTATTGGTGAAAAATCAGCAGTCGGAAGCCGAAATCTTTCTGGCAGCCTTCGACCCCACCATAGCGCCGGTAGCCATAATCAACGGAGGCAGACATCCGGCAGATTCCGATGGCAAAATCAGAATCAAATTTCATGGAAATTCACTTGGACCACAATCAATTCGTGGACATGTGGAATTTATGGGACCTGATGGTAAACAGACAAAAAATTTCGAAATCCCATACCAAGTAATCGAACCCGCTCTGGTGGTTTCGCCCACCAAAATGAACGTTTTTTACCTCGATGTTGATAATCCTGTGGATATTTCGGTTTCGGGAGTACCCGACGACAAAATATCGGTAAGCGTTCAAAATGGAGCCTACAATCAAAGCACAAAATCGATACGTCCAACGGCTTTGGGAGAATGTACAGTTTCAGCCTCTGCCAATATCAGTGGTACTCAACACAATATGGGAATCCGCAAATTCCGCGTAAAACGTGTGCCTACGCCGATAGCAGCAGTGCACGGAATAGCCGGCAAAAGCGTAGCCAAAGGCGAACTTGCAGCATCGCAAGGCGTGATTGCAAAAATGCCCGAAGATTTCGATTTCGACCTGAAATTTACCGTAACAGGCTTTACTGTAGGCGTTATGGATGGAGGATTTTTCAGCGAAGCAAGCTCGTCGAACCAAACCTTCACCCAGGAACAGAGAAATCTGCTCAGCAGGCTGAAATCCGGAGCAACAGTTGCTATCACCGGTATAAAAGCTCAAGGTCCCGGCGGAGTGAGAGACTTGTATGACTTGGTACTAAAAGTAAAATAAAAGATATACGATATGAAAAAGATTTTAATACTCAACATCTTATTCGCACTAATGTTTTCCGTAGCCGCTCTTGCGCAAGACGAACAAAAAGACGAAGACGAAGAAACGGAAGAACCGGTGGAATTTATGGTTCCGCAAAATTCCTTTGTGAAACGTACGGTAGTGAAAAACAAAAAACCCATGGAATATGCCTACGTTAGTGAGGATGATGCGTTTTGGCAAACCGTAATATGGCGTATTATCGATTGCCGCGAAAAAATGAACTATCCGCTTTACTATCCTACGGTGGAACTCGATACTCGTAAAAGCCTTATACAAACACTTGTAGCTGGAATACAGAAAAAACGGATACAAGCATACGCCGGCGATGACGATAATTTCAAAACCAAACTGACTCCCGAAGAAGTGATGACAAAATTCGACGCCGGAGATAAGGTCATAAAAACAGAAAAAATCGACGGAACAGGCGACACGACCTACATAGTGAAAAATTCAATCAATTGGCAGGAAGTACGCGAATTTATGCTGAAAGAAGAATGGTTTTTCGACAAAAAACGTTCAGTAATGGAAGTGCGAATCCTCGGCATCTGTCCCATACGTGTTTACAACAAAATGATAAACACCGGAGGCGAAGAAGAAGCTGTAGGTCAGGAAGTACGCACAAGATTGTTCTGGGTTTATTTTCCCGAAGCTCGCAGAGTGCTGGCTAATACTATCTGCTATACAGGACGTAACGAATTGGCTAACATCTCGTACGACGATTTGATGCATAAACGCAGATTTGCATCACGTATCATCGCAGAATCGAACAACCTCAACGACAGAAGAATAACTGACTATGTGCGCAATGGTATCGAAGCGGTAATGGAATCGGATCGCATACAATACGAACTCCTGAAACGCGAAAGCGATCATTGGGAATATTAGATAATCAGATATATAGGCCTCAGAAAAAGAGGCTGTCTCGAAAGTATTTTTAACCGCAAAGTTCTACACCCTTTGCAGTAAGAAAATTATTGGCTTTTGAGACAGCCTTTTTGCTGTTTCTGTCAATCCGCTCGTTTTCGCCCCCAATCTCTATCTCAAGATTTTATTCTATCTTTACGCCATTAAATAGCATCGAAATGAGCAGCAGAACAGATAAATGGCTGTGGGCAGTACGAATTTTCAAAACCCGTTCGGAGGCTGCCGAAGCCTGCAAACACAACAAAGTGCTGGTAAACGAAATTCCGGCAAAACCCGCGCGCGAGTTGAAACTCGGCGACATCGTTACCGTAAAACGCCAGCCTATTGAATACAAATACAAAGTGTTGAATCTGATTGAAAACCGTCAGCCGGCCAAAAACGTACCTCTGTATGCCGAAAACCTCACCTCGCCCGAAGAGCTGGAAAACTTGAAATTACAGCGAAGTACTATCTTCGTCAAACGCGACAAAGGAATGGGACGACCAAGCAAAAAAGAACGAAGAGACATGCTCGATTTCAACGAACATCTTTTCAACGACGACAGCGACGACGAAAACTTTGAATTATAATATTATAAAACATAAAATCATGTCGAAAGTTTATTTTACCGATCTGCGTACCAAGCCCGGACGCAGTCTCCCCGACAAAATGGAAATCCTTGTGAAAAAAGCCGGAATCGAAAAAATCGACTTCGCTAACAAATTCACCGCCATAAAAATACATTTCGGCGAGCCGGGAAATTTAGCATACATCCGACACAACTACGCAGCGCGTCTGGTGAAACTTCTGCAAAGCAAAGGAGCAAAAGCATTTCTAACCGACTCTAACACACTGTACATGGGAAAACGCTCGAATGCAGTGGATCATCTGCAAAGCGCCTGCGAAAACGGCTTCAATCAATCCTCCGTCCCATGTCCGGTAATAATCGCCGACGGACTTAAATCAGTAGATTATCGAGAAATAACCATCGACGCTGAATATTGCAAAACAGCCAAAATCGGCGCAGCCATTGCCGACGCCGACGTTGTGATTTCCATGACTCACTTCAAAGGACACGAACAAACCGGATTCGGAGGAGCATTGAAAAACCTCGGAATGGGCTCGGCCTCTGCCGCCGGAAAATTAGAAATGCACTCAACTTCGCAACCCATTATCGCAAAGCACAAATGCACATCCTGCGGACAGTGCGTAAAATATTGCGCCTCGTATGCAATTACGCTCGACCAAGAACGAAAAGCAGAAATAGATTACTCTAAATGTGTCGGTTGTGGACAATGCGTCGCTATATGTCAGTTCGATTCGGCAAGAGCAGTTTGGAACAGCTCCTCAGATATTACCTGCTGTAAAATAGCTGAATACACCCTCGCAGTAGTCCGCGACAAAGCAAATTTTCACATCAGTTTTATAATGGACGTATCGCCCGAATGTGATTGCTGGGGACACAACGATATGCCTGTAACTCCGAACATTGGAATCGCAGCATCCTTCGACCCCGTTGCCCTCGACAGAGCCTGTGCCGACTTGGTAAACAAAGCCCCTGTTATAGCAAATTCCTGTCTTGGAGAGCATCAACACAACAATTTACCCCACGACGACAAATTCAACGCAATGCACCCGAACACACATTGGCAAACAGGCCTGGAACACGCCGAAAAAATAGGACTTGGACAGCAAGAATACGAACTGATAAGCGTATAAAACCAAAAAAATCAGCCCAATAAAAAATCTTCAAATTTTTTTTGACAAATTTGAAAAATACCCTATTTTTGGTGAACCACACATCCTGCATTTGACTTAATTTTGCAAAGTTATTTTTTATGTTACATTAAAATCATTGATATGAAAAACATTTTAATTGCATGTATTGCACTCATTGCCTCAGCGAATATCGCAATGGCACAAAGCAGCGAAAAATTTTATCTGGGACCCGGATTTGGGTTCGATTACGGAGGCATAGGCGTGAAAGCCGAATTTCTCCCCGTCAAAAACGTGGGCATATTTGGCGGGCTGGGATACAATCTGGCTTCCCTGGGATGGAACATCGGCGCCGATTACAGAATTACACCCGACAAAAAAATCTGTCCGAACCTCATTGCTATGTACGGATATAACGGTGTGTTACAGCTAAAAGGCTCCAGCGGAAGCATCGTCGAAACCCATACCTCGCACAGCATTACTTTTGGAGCGGGAATCGACGTCAAAGTCGGTCAAAAGGGAAACAAAATCAGTATCTATCTGCTTATTCCAATAAGATCGAGCGAATTTATGGACGTGTACAATTTCTATAAAGACGCCGGAGCAATAGAGCGAGAACTGATGCCAATCGGCATAAGTATCGGCTATAATTTTGCCCTGTAAAAATCCGCTAAACCCTGAAATTTGCAATAATACGTCTGATGACGTCCAAAGAAACACCATCGATGCCCAAATTTGCAGAATCGGGGTTTAATTAAACACCCAATTATCTCAAAAATATCCGCGCAAGCGGATATTTTTTTGTCCTAAAACCAAAATAATATTTTTTGATACACGAAATTTTTCTTATTTATCCCAAAATTATTTTTTCTTGTTGATAAGAATAGCCCTTTGTATCAACAACATTTTATGCAGATATTTAAAGTGGCGGTTGTCGGGTAAATTTTTTTCGCTTGAAAGCATTTGATAAACCTTGTCGAGAATACGTAAAGATTCGGCGTATTGACGAGAAACAAACATATACAAAGATTTTTTTAACTCGACAGCAAGCGTGGCCGATAAATACGCCGAACGGACATACTCGTCGGCAAGAGGATCGATTTTATCAGTATTTTTTCTGTGGAAGTATAATTTCGTCGAACGGACGGCCTCCTGCTTCTTTTTTGAAGCGCTGATGAAATAGTTCAAAGTCGATTTTATGAAAATAGGCTTGCGTACTGATTCTTTTATGCGTAAAGATACAAAAACGGACTGACGCTGCCCCGCAGATATGTCGGAAAGTTTTATTTTGGCGCGTCCGGGTTCGAGGGATTCAAGCTCGTAGCCGTAGGAGGACGAAAGTTCAAGCTGTTTTGGATAGTCGAGCGTTATGGAAACGCCATACATCGACTGTTTTAAGCCCGTCATTTCGTTTTGCATGGCGTAGCTGAGATCGTCGGAGATGCTGTCGCAATCGCCAATAAAATGGCTCAGCCCCCTACCCTGCCGAGCAAGTTCCGACATCAATTCGAAATTAATATCTGCGCCAAGTCCGAAAGTGGAGGTCTCGACGCCGGCGCTGACTGCCCGAGATTTTCGGATTATCTCCGATGCGGAAGTCTCACCAACGGTGGACATTCCATCGGACATCAGTATGAGACGATTAATCATTCCAAAATTATAATTTCGGCGAAGTTCGGAATACCCTGCCAGCAAACCGGCAAGAATGTTGGTGGCGCGTCCCGGAGTCATTGCGTCAATTTTTGAAAATATAGTCGCGACGTCCGACAGTCGCTGCGAAGGAATTAAAATTTCGGCGCGATCGTCGTAGGCTACGATGGCAATATAATCGTCGGTGGTCATGTGCATTACAAATTCCTTCAAGGCGATTTTCAGCTTGTCCATGCGTCCGTGTTCGCTCATCGAAGCGCTACGATCGAGTACCAAACAGAGGTTTAATGGCGGCCTGTGCTGCAAGCCGTTAGCGGGTGAAGTAAGGTCGATCCGAAGAAAAAATTCGGGATGCGAACGATTGGCTGTTTCATTGCCAACCATAAGCTCGAGAGGGGAATACAAAACGCTGCTTTCCTCCGAAATTTCGGTACGGAGGCATTGCTCAATATCAATCTGATAGGGCGAAAATAATCCGCAGGTATTGTCGGAACTTATGTCCGAAATCGACTGCGAATGGCCGTCGAAAGAGCAGATACCGAGCAAAAATAAAATGTAGTTAAAGCCATGTCGCATAATGTTTCATCTGCTCATAATGTTATTAACAAATAAGGCGTCGCTTTGTTCACCGGAATAAATGTTTTGCCCGGTGTTTTGACGAGGTAAAGGTACTTATTTTTTTGATGCCGACAATAGGTTTTGCGGGGTCGGAATGAGCGAAAAATCGACGTCGGAAGAGCCGTCGGAAGTGAGCGAAAATTTATTTTTGAGGCTAAGTTGCTCTGTATCTCGAACAAAAAAAATTTGCATTTTGTGGTTTAATTTATATGGGTATTGAAATTTTGATTAATTTTACGCCGTAAAATTAGTTGAGATTTGCTCGAAAAAATGACTCGAATATGAATAGAGACATGATAAAATCGCTGGTCAAAAGATTTCAATTTCCGTCGGAAAATTACAATTTCCGTCGGAATCGTTCGGCGTGCGGTAGTTTCAATGGAGGGGTCAAAAAAAATCGTCCGAAGCTAATAAGTCTTGCCTTCGAGGGTCAAAAAAATATTTTGGGGCATGTACGCATCGCGGGTGAGGCAAAATGTTTTTTTTGGAGCAAATACATCCAGCCTATAAGGACAAAATGGTTTTTTTGGAGCGAATACATCCAGCGCAAAAGGGCAAATAGATTTTTTTGGAGCTTGTACACATCGCTCACAAGGGCAAATGGATTTTTTTGGGGCGAATATGCGTCCCGTACAGGTCAAAAATTATTTTTTTGGAGCAAATGTGTGCCGCAGATTCATCCGAAGTTATTATTTTGGGGAAAAAGGGCGGCTGTCGTAAGGCTCGAAGGTATCAAAATTCGGTAATTCGTTATTATGAATTATATATTACTTATTTATTACCATCAAAATTATTTATGTTATGAATAAATTTTTTACTCGTCTCGATTTAAGGAGACTCCACAATGAAGAATGGTTTAATTTCTTCACCGAATACAAAGGCTTTGTGCTGTACATTACTGCGGCTGTGCTGGGTATTCAACAGTTGTTTGCTAACTTTATCGAACTTATGCAGAAAGCTGATGCTGCATTGGAGCAAATCCGAAAAAGTAAGGTAACAGACGACATCGTGCAGCTCGACGCGCGCCGCGATAACGCTTTTAGGATGCTAAAATCGGCGCTAAGATACGGGCTTTCGAGTACTGACCCTAACCAGCTGGCGGCTGCAAAAAAACTTGAGCCTGTGTTTAAACACTATGGCAACTTGGCTGCAAAATCGTATGACGATGAGACTGCCGGTATTGTCAATTTTATTCAGGATTTGCGCGGTTCATACGCCTCTTATGTCGAAATTTTGGAATGGGAGGGTATGATTGCTGCCCTTGAGCTGGCAAATAATGAATTTGAGGCTGCTATTCTTCTCCGTAATGCCGAATCGGCCGACCGTCCCGCTTATAAGATGTTAGATTTACGCACAAAAATAAATCGTTGCTATCTTGATATGATCGAAAAGATCGAAGCAAAAATTCTTTTGAATGGCGATGAAGACATTGCGGAGTTTGTAAAAAATCTTAACTCTAATATTGAACGCTATAAACAGACGCTTGCTCGCCGGAAGCCTGCAAGTAGAGTGTATGACGAGCAAACGGAAGAAGATTCGACTATCTAACCTGGCAACAAGACAATGAATCATATAGATCCCGTCTATAAGCTTAGCGAGGGGCTGTATTCGTCGTTAAAGAAGGCCGTTAAGGGTATCTTATCCGACAAGGAAACTCGTTCGCTGATAAAAGCTATCGTCATTGACATCCTGCAAGAGCATGGCGTGGCTGATGTTAAGAGCCTTGCAAGGCAAAATGAAACTATTTTCGGTATCGATTTCGGCTCGGTAAGCTCGCGTGTGGCTTATGTGGACGATGCGGGTGAGATTGTTATCACAAAAAATTTTAATGGTAGCAGTTCGACTCCCTCAGTGGTTTATTTTGTGGATGATGTGCGCGCTGTGGTGGGCTATGACGCCCGCGTAAAAAGTGTTCTCGAACCTGAGCGTACTGTTTCGCTGGTGAAACGGGCTTTGGCCGACGATTCGGCTTACGAGGGGGCGTCGAAATTTTATCATGGGCTTAATCCTACGAAAATATCGACGTATATATTTAAAAAGTTGATAGTTGAGGCACGTGATATGCTTCACCATCCGGAGTTGGCCACAAGAGCGGTGCTTACTTGCCCGGCTTGTTTTGGAACGAAGGAAAGAGAGCGTCTTAGAGAGGCCTGCGAGGGAGCGGGAATCAAAGTGCTTGCGGTGATTAACGAGCCTACGGCTACGGCAATGTCGTACGGTATTAAGGCCGACGACGAAAAAACGGTTTTGGTTTACGACCTTGGAGGAGCTTCGTTCCATGTGAGCGTTGTGAGGGCAAGCGAGGGCTTTATTTCGGTCATCGCTGCGGGTGGCGACCGACACATTGGGGGCATCGATTGGGATATTTCGCTTTCGGAGTATCTCATCGAGCGTTATAATAAGAAAAAGGATTCTTTGTATAAACTCGACAGGGACGTTAGGCTCAAAAATGCGATGTTGATTTTGGCAGAGAAGGTCAAAAAGCAGCTTACGTTTAAACCGCGCACGAGCATGGTGGTGTCGCCTTTCCTGTGGGGTGGCGAGGACGATCCTGTGCGCATGGTGGTTACACGTGAAATATTTGAGGGAATGACTGAGCATCTTTTGGACGAAACTATCAAAAAGACGCACGAAATATTGGCTGATTCGCGAGAGAAGGGCGTCGGACGGATTGACGAGGTGCTGCTTGCCGGCGGCTCGGCTTTTATGCCTCAGGTTAAAGCGCGTATCGACCGCGAATTAAATTGCGAGGCTCGTTTGGAGTACCCCGACGAGTGCGTAGCGCGGGGGGCGGCAATTTATGCTATGCAGTGGTGTAATTATAATCCGCCGAGCGAGTAAGGCGGAGTGTTTATTCGGGATTAAATGGTTGGCGGTTTTTTATGGATCGCCCAAGGGTAACTTCGTCGGTGTATTGCAGTTCATCGCCAAAGTTAATTCCGCGGGCAATTACGGAAATCCGTAAATCGAAGGGTGCGAGCTTGCGAAAGAGGTAAAAACTTGTGGTTTCGCCTTCCATAGTGGTGCTAAGCGCCATGATTACCTCCGATACGCGGGAGGTTTGAACTCGGTCGAGCAGAGAGTTGATTTTCAGGTCGCCCGGACCGACGCCATCTATCGGAGAAATCACTCCCCCGAGAACGTGATAGAGGCCGTCGTATTGTCGGGTGTTTTCTATTGACATCACATCGAGGATGTTTTCCACTACGCAGATGAGTGAGTGGTTCCTTGTGGGGTCGGAACAGATGGGGCAGGTTCGCAGGTCGGAGATATTGTTGCAGATTTCGCAGTAGTTCAGTTCTTCGCGCATGTTAATGAAGGCCTGGCCGAATTGTCGGACTTCTTCTTTTGACTGTTTGAGCAAAAAAAGTGTTAGCCGGAGGGCTGTTTTTCGCCCGATGCCTGGAAGTCGCGACATTTGATCGACTGCGTCGGACAGCAGGGTCGAAGAAATTTTATTTTCGCTCATTATCTTTGTGTTATTTAGCTTGTTTTCGTTTTTTTGTGCGATGGTGATTTTCTTACGACTGCCGAATTTTTATACCGCCACGGGTGCTTTTATTGCAGGATGGGGCTCGTATCCTGTGAGCGTAAAATCGTGATATGTAAAGTCGAAGACTGATTTTTTTTCGCTGTTAAGGTTCATCACTGGCAGTTCACGCGGTTCGCGTTGCAGCTGTTCGCGTACCTGTTCGAGGTGATTTGCGTAAATGTGGACGTCGCCGAAGGTGTGAATGAACTCACCCGGTTTCATTCCGACACTTTGTGCAAGCATCATTGTCAGAAGAGAATAAGATGCGATGTTGAAGGGAACCCCAAGGAAGGCGTCGGCGCTTCTTTGGTACAGTTGGCACGACAATCGACCGTCCACAGCATAAAATTGGAATAGTATGTGGCATGGAGGGAGGGCCATTTTTTCTATTTCGATTGGATTCCAAGCCGTAACAATGTGCCTGCGCGAGTGGGGGTCGGTACGCAGGGCTTGCTGCACTTGTTCTATTTGATTGAGCCGTTGATTGTAAGCTGCTGGCCACGAGGTCCACTGTTGGCCGTAAATTGGGCCGAGGTTTCCGTCCACATCAGCCCATTCGTCCCAGATGGTAACGCCGTTTTCGTTGAGATATTTTATGTTTGTGTCGCCCCGAAGGAACCAAAGCAGCTCATAAATTATTGAGCGCAAATGTATTTTCTTAGTTGTAACGAGCGGAAATTTTTGGCTTAAATCGAATCGCATTTGATAGCCAAAAATGCTGATTGTTCCTGTTCCAGTACGGTCGTTTTTCTGCGAACCTTTGTCGAGGATTTGTTGTAGAAGTGTGTGATATTGAATCATTTTAAAAGAGGTATTTACTGAGTTGTCGTAGAGCTTGGGATTTATGTTCCATGTCGGTAAGTATGCTGATGTTGTGCCGACTTCCTCCGTAAGAGACCATTCGGATTGGTACGTCGGCCAAAGCTGCAAAAATCTTGGCTATTGAGTCTTTGTGGTGCATTATATTGTTTCCGACGAGGCAAATGATAGTCATGTCTTTATCTGTTTCGACGGTTCCGTAATGTCGAAGTTCGTATAATATTTTATCGAGCCTTGAAGTGTCGTCAATAGTAAGAGATACTGCTATTTCGGAGGTTGTAATCATGTCAATAGGCGTACAGTAGCTTTCAAAAATTTCAAAAACTTTGCGAAGGAATCCGTATGCCATGAGCATTCTGCCCGATTTTATTTTAATAGCAGTGATGTTGTCCTTTGCGGCGATTGCTTTGATACCTTTGTCTTCGACCTGCGCTGAAATTAGAGTTCCTTCGGCTTCGGGCTGCATGGTGTTTTTTAGGCGGACGGGTATTTGGGCTTCCTGCGCCGGCCAAACGCTTGCGGGATGGAGTATTTTGGCTCCGAAATAAGCAAGTTCGGCGGCCTCGTCGAAAGAAAGGGCAGCAATAGATTGGGTGTTTTCGACCACACGGGGGTCGTTGTTATGAAACCCGTCAATATCGGTCCAGATTTGGATTTCGCGGGCGTCGCAGGCTTGGCCAATTAGCGAGGCCGAATAATCGCTGCCGCCGCGTTTGAGGTTATCGACTTCGCCAAAGGCATTTCGGCAGATATAACCCTGAGTTATAAATAGCCTGCAGTCGGGATGTTTTTCAAGTTCGCGGCGCAGTTGTTCGCGAATGTAATAATTGTCGGGTTCGGCGTTTCTATCAGTTCTCATAAAATTTAGGGCAGGTAGAAGTGTGGAACACAGGCCAATCTCTTCGGCGTAAAGTTGCGTCATGGCAGTGGACATTAGCTCGCCTTGAGCGAGGACGATTCTTTCCTCGATGCCTGTGAAGGCCTCGGTGTTCAATTGGCGCAAGTTATCGAAGTGTTCGCCTATCGATTTTTTAGCTTTGAGTCGATACTCTTCGCTTGTGTATAACTCGTTGATAACTTGGCCGTATTTGGCTTCGAGTTCGGCGATAGATTCTTCGGCCTGGTTTTGATTCTTGTTGTAAATCAGCTCCGAAATTTTCACCAGCGCGTTAGTAGTTCCCGACATAGCCGAGAGGACTACGATTTTGGGTTTTTCGTCATTAATCAGTTCAATCACCGATTTAATTCTTTGCGGGGAACCGACGGAAGTTCCGCCGAATTTCATTATAATCATAAAATTACCTGTATGTTTTTATTTAAATTCGTTTTGCAAAGGTAATATTATAATGGATTGTGAGGCGAAATTTTTGTTTTTTTGTTTTACCTTTGCCGTTTGAAACATTAAATTTTAATAATTACTTTAATTTGTTATTATGAAAAGATTAGTAAAAAAGGTTCGTTTCGATTTTTGTTTTCGTAGATGGGCCAACAAACCTTACGCGGTGTTTAACAGTTTGCATAAGGTAATCAAAATCGGAGTTTTGTCGGTGTGTTATTCGCTGATAACTCTAACGTCCGAAAATGTGTTTGCGCACACGGATAGTATTCGAGTTGGGAAGACGGTTTTTCTCGATGAGGCAAGTGTAACAGCCGAGCGACGAAGGACTTTGTCGGAAACAGGCCGGGTAGTTACGGTCATCACGCGGGAAGAGATTGAGACGTCGGGCGTTAACAGTCTCAATGATTTATTTCGGCTTGTTCCAGGTTTCGATGTTCGTTCACGCGGCGGAAACGGGGTTCAGGCCGATATAAGTATTAGGGGCGGCAGTTTCGATCAGGTTCTGATACTTCTTAACGGCGTGAACATTACGGATCCACAGACGGGTCATCACAATGCAAACATTCCGGTAAATTTGAGTGAGATTGATCGTGTAGAGGTTTTAGAGGGATCTGGCGCTCGCGGTCATGGTCCGGGCGCCTTTAGCGGGGCAATTAACATTGTTACTGGCGAAAGGCGCGACACAGAGCTGCGATTTCAAATCGAAGGCGGCCAACATGCTTTCATGGGGCAGTCGGCTTCGGCAAATTTGTCGAAGAAGCGTTTGTCGTTATATTCGTCGGTTTCACATTCGCAATCTGCGGGATATGTTCAAGCTACGGATTTTAATATCGACAATTATTTTCTTCAGATGCGGTATCAAACCGAGAAATTCGGACGTTTTGGGGTTCAAACTTCGTGGCAAAATAAATCATTTGGAGCAAATAGCTTTTACTCACCGGCTTTCCGCAATCAATTCGAGCATATTCATGCAGGCCTATTGACGGTCGATTGGAATAAGAGTTTCGACAGGTTTGAGTTACAGGCTTACTCCAGCTGGCGTCGGCATTATGATCGTTATGAATTGATTCGCGACAGCAGTTATGGGCGAAATTTTCATCGCACGGATGTTCCCGGCGGACAGTTTCGGGTCAATTATTATTCAAAATTAGGACGAACATCGGCCGGCGGCGGATTCAGGGAAGAGAAGGTAGTAAGCACAGTTTTGGGTTTCGATCTTGAGCGTCCCTTCGAGGTAGATTTTGCAAAATCGGGAGTTTCTGCGCAATACACAAAGGGGGCAAATCGGACGAGTTTCTATGGATTTATTGAGCAATTGCTGTGGTTCGAGAAATTGTCGATCTCTGCGGATATACAATCGTTCTACAATTCGGATTTTGGGAACAGATTTACAGGCGGATTGAACGCCGAGCGGCGATTCGACGATAAATGGAAGCTCAAAGCGGGGATAAATTCCGCAGTTCGGCTACCCAGCTTCACCGAATTGTTCTATCGAGGCGCGGGATACGTTCCACCGTCAAGTCCATTATCGCCCGAAAAATCTATTAGCTTCGAGCTTGGGGCGCAATACGGCGAGATTGCGAATATCAGCCTTTTCCATCGTCGCGGACGCGATATGATAGATTGGATTAAGTCGGTTCAGGAAGATCCATGGACCTCGGCAAATATTACGGAGATAAATTCGCTTGGCGCAGAGGGTTCGATTTTATGGCGTCCGAAAAACAGTAAGAGCTTCATAAACAGGATTCAATTTTCGGGACTGTGGCAGATAC